>JAYVMG010000562.1:0-2462 GCA_043759095.1 Acidobacteriota bacterium
GTGATCCGGCTGCTCGCCGACGATCGCGCCCGAAGGGAGATGGGCGCGCGGGCCCGCGAGGCTGTCGTGACGCGCTACGACGTCAAGCGGCTGGTCTCCGACATCGACGCGCTCTACCGCTCGCTCCTCGCGTAGACGGGCGCTGACGATCTCAGCGTTTGCGCGCCTTCAGGATCATTTCGCAGAACCCGACATACTGGCAGTCGAGGCGATCGTAGTTCAGCGCGTCAAGGCGTCGCTCGAGCCCCGGGCGATCGAAATGTGTGATGTGCTCGTCCGCATAACCGCCCGGCGCGACGCGGCCATAGATCCACTCGATGATGTGCCACAGGACCCGCCCGTAGTCGGGCGTGCCCACCACGAGCGTGCCTCCCGGCCTGAGCACACGGTTCAACTCTCCGAGCACGATCGGCTCGTCTGGAATGTGCTCGATCACCTCGGAGCAGATGACCGTATCGAAGCTGGCGTCGGGGAACGGCAGCGCGAACACGGATGCCTGCGCCACTTGAGGATGCACCGGACGGAGGAACCTGAGCTTCCGAAGCAGGACGTCCACGCCGACGGCGCCCGGCAGATCCCGCAGGATGCGCGAGGAGCCGCAGCCGACGTCAAGGATGCGCCCGCCCCCGTCGCTGAATTCCAGAATGATCCGATGACGCTCGCGTTGCCAGTACCGCTGCAGCCAAATCACGCTGTCGTGCGCGCGGTGATCGTAGTCGGCCGACGCAATTGAATTCCGCAGTTGCCAGAGGCGCACGAGCGCCTTCAGATAGGCCCAGCCGAAGCGCCCGAATTCGCCGTACGACTGTCCTTCGTGTGACGACGCGAACTGAAACGGCACTTCCGTGACCTGGTACCCCTCGGCGTACAGCCGCACCAGAATCTCCGGCAGCACCGCGACATCGGCGCTCGTGGTCTTCAACGAACCCACGATGCGGCGGTGATAGAGACGATAGCCACTGGAAAGATCCCGCACCGGCACCGACAGCGCGCGCGAATACACGCGGTTCATGAGGCGGCTGAGCCGGCGCCCCATCGAGGGCGCGCGCTCGTCGTCGCCGACCACATAGCGGGAACCGACGATCAGATCGCCGCGATCGCGTGCGGCCCAGAGGTCAGGGAGAACGTCCAGCGACCTGGGCCAGTCGGCATCGATCGTCAGCACGAAGGGCGTCTCGCCCGCGGCCGCGAAACCCTCGAGCAGGGCGGCCCCGTAACCGGGCCGTATCTGGCGAACGACGCGCGCGCCATGCGCCCGTGCCACATCCGCGGTGTCGTCCGTCGATCCGCCGTCGACGACGATCACCGTCGCCGTGATCCCGAGCGCTTGGGTGGACTCAGCCACCGCGGGCAGGAGCCGTCGAAGACTCGGCGCCTGATTGCACGCCGGCAGCACGATCGCGAGTTCTTCACGGGCCGCCTCGCCAGCCGCCGCGTCGATCATTCGGGTGTTCTCCAGTTGTAGCCGAAGTGGTACGCCGTGCCAGCTAGCGGCTGCAGCAGCAAGGTGCCTGCCCGACCGAATTGCCGATCCCACGATGCCGACGCCGTCCGATAGTCGAGTTCGATCGGCGATTCGCCGCTGAACGAGAGGATCCGTCCGATCGGACGGTCCCCATCCAGAATCGTGCAGACCACTCGGGCGCCCTCAGCGACCAATCGTCTCACTGCTTCGGCTGTCAACGGGTCGCGATCATCGAGGAAATTGACGTAGTAGTCGAAATGAGCGACGCCATACGCGCGGGCGAACTCCTCCGGGAAGTGCGCCTGCTTGAACTGTCCCGTGAGGCGGCCGAAGTCGAGAAGGTGATTGGGATCCTCCGGACGCGACGAGCGCCCGTAGCTGAGGCCATAGTAAAACTCGCCGATGTGGCCAAGGTAGACGTTTGACGTGAGATGAAACACGTACGGAAGCGCCGGCCGGCGCGAGCGCACGTAGAAGGCCGCCGCTTTGAGCGTGTGGCACGCGTTCAAGCCGCCGGGCGCGGTCCGCGAGAGCTGATCGATCGTCAAGCCATGAGCCGGGACATCTGCGAAGGCGACTGTGTCGGCCTGGACGGCCATCGGCACAATCAGAACCAGCCACAGCACGACGGCGAGAGCGGTTCGCACAACGGGACGGAACCGGCGAGTGCCGAGAAGGCTCCCGTCGGCGATTGAGGCGATGAACCAGGCCGCGAGCAGAAATGACGGGACCGCGAGGCTGCCGGACGCGTTCAGCCAGCCGGCTGCCGCGGTTCGCCCCATGCTTTCGACGCCTGCCAGATAACGGATGAGGCCCATGGACGCCAGCAGCCACCAGGCGGCGACGAAGCCAATCACCCGGCCGCGAAGACCGGCGATCGCGGCGAGCACGGCGATGGCCGCGACGCCAACCCAGGCTCCGCGCATCGGGAAATACAGGTCCACCACGCGCGCCCACACCGCCAACGCGTCGCGCGACGGGATCAGCGAGCCATGCG
>JAYVMG010000563.1:0-6529 GCA_043759095.1 Acidobacteriota bacterium
CCGGCCCACTGCGCACCCACCTTGACGTTGTGCGATCCGGTCACATACGACGCGGATCCCTGGAAGTTATACCGATCAGGATACTGGCCTAAGTCCTGGTCGAGGGAGGCGTAGTGCGTGCCGAGATTGAGATCCCGCCTGCTGGCGCCCGCGTACCACGCCGCAGTACCACGCGGCTGCGTGATTCCCGGCTGGTTGGTGATGTTGTACCGTTCGACGTTGAATGAGAAGCCGCCTTCGATCAGCAGTCTATTGGTGGCGGTCGACGTCCACTTCAATGAGCCCGTGCTGTAGTTCGGCGAGGTCCAGATCTGGGACGCCGTCGCCGGATCGTCACCGGCGTTCATGCCGTGCCCCCGATCCTTGGCCACCCGGTCGTAGTACACCGCGAACTTGTTCCTCGACGAGACCTGCCACGTCATGCGGGCCATCGCGCTCTTGATGTGTTGATCGTCGATGCCCTGCTCGCACTGAATCGCCCCCGAGGTGCATTGCCGATAGGTCGTCGCGTAGTTCGACCCCGCCGGCGTGAAATACGTGTCGGCGATCGGCGCGTCCACGCCCCACTGCCGAGCGGACGCGAAGAACCACAGTTTGTCCTGCTTGAGCGGGCCGCCCAGCGAGAAATTGAAGTCGTAGATCTTCGAGATCTTGTCGGGCACGCTCAGGCCGCGACTCTTCAGCGACTGCGTCAGGTTGTCGCTCTGCCAGCGGCCGTCGCTCCACGCTCCGAAGAAGGCGCCGCTGAACCGATTGCCGCCATCCTTCGGGATCATGTTCAGGCGCACGCCGCCGCCCGACACGTCGGTGCCGGCGCCGGCGGTCTGGTAGGCCATCTCCTGACTCATCATGCTGTTGAAGTAGTTCTGCACGGCGCCGTCGCCATCCATGCCGTTCACCATCATGCCGTCCACCTGCGTCGTGACTTGCGATGAGCTCAGGCCGTGGACCGACATATAGGTCTGCTGCATGGCCCGCGAGCCGCCGACGTCGGGGACGTTGAGCGTCACGCCGACCACGAGCTGACCCACGCTCTGGATGGTGCGTCCCGTCGGGATGGAGTCGAGCACTTCTCGGGAGAGCACGGTCGTCCGAGCGGTGCTCTGCACGTCGACGACGGGCGACTGGCCCGATACAGTCACGGACTCCTCGAGCGCACCGACCTTCATCTCGGCGTTGATCGTCGCGGTGAAGTTGGTTGGCAGCTCAATCCCGTCGCGCTTGAACACGCTGAAGCCGGGCAGCGTGAACGACAGGCTGTAGGCGCCGGGGCGCAGGTCGACGATGGTGTATTGCCCCTGGCCGTTGGTAACCACCGAGCGCGTTTTCTCGATGAGCACGTTGCTCGACGCTTCGACGGTGACGCCGGGCAGGACGGCGCCCGACGCGTCCTTGGCGACTCCAGCGATCGCGCTCTGCGCGAATGTCGTCGTGGGCAGCGTCACGAGGCACCCGAGCGCCACGAACAACGACCAGCGGATTCTCTTGGCCATCGCTTCCCTCCTCAGTCACGAACCACCGACGGGGAACGAACGAGGCCCGAGGCTACAACGGGTGGCGCCAGAAAGCCATCGAAAATTACAATTGCGGACACATCCCGTCAGATTGACACCAGAATCGGAATCGACTGGAGGTCGACGGATCGCTACGGCGGGGGGAGTCGAACCGGCTGCCGTTTTTGATACAGCTCGAGGCGTTGCCGAAACTGGGCGGCGACCGCTATCTGCCTGGCCGACGTCGATAGATCGAGGCCGATTCGCGCGAAGCGAACGGCCTCCTCATACCGTCCCGCCGACGCGTACGCCGCCGCCAGCGCGTCCAACGCTGCGGGGTCCCGGTCGCCCGTGATCGCGGCCGCGCGCTCCGCGAGCCGTATCGCTTCATCTGTGTTGCGGAGGGCCGGGTTGCTCGCGGTGGCGCGAATCCAGGCCAGCCCGCCGAGCGACTGGACGTTGTCGCCGCTCAGGGCGAGCGCCTCGACGAATTGCCCAACGGCTTCGGCCGGCCGGCCCCGGAGCGACAGCAATAACCCGAGGTTCGTCCGCGCCTCCACGTTGTCGGGACGGAGCGCAACCGCGCGCCGGTAGTGATCGAGCGCCGCGTCCGGCTGGCCGCCGATCTGCAGCAGCGCGCCGAGATTGTTGTGGGCCTGCGCGTAGTCCGGATCGATCCGCAACGCCGCCTGAAACTCCGCGATCGCCTCCTCGCGGCGTCCCCGCGCCGACAACGCGTACCCGAGGTTGTAGTGCGTCGGCGCCGACTCGTCGTTGAGCCGCAGCGACTGGCGATACTCCGCAATCGCCTCGTCGAACTGCCCGGCATCCAGATGAAGGCTCGCGACCGCATCGTGCCGAAGCGGGTTCGCCGGGTCCGCCAGTAGAAGTTTTGTGTACGCCGCGAGATCTTCCGTGTGCGCCTTCCGCCGGAAGTCCGCCGTCAGCGCCGCTGCGTCGCTGCTGGCGCGGGGAATCACCTGGATCCAGAGATCGCCCATCTCGTCCGACGTGTTCTGGCCCCAGACCACGCGCGAAGGCGGCCGATGCGGATTGCGAGGATTGCCGGCGGAGTTGTCGTACGTGTAGCGCATCGAGAGCGTCGTGCCCTTCGGCAGCACGAACGGCGTCGCGTAGCGATACACGTCCTGCCACCGGAAATCCCAGTCGTCGATCGCGATCAGCGGACGCCGAGTCCCATCCGGAAGCGTGGCCGCCGCTTCCATCCGCCGCGCCAGATTATGGGCGTGCGGCTGGATGGCCAGCACCTCGACGTCCACCGGCAGCTCGTACCGATCGGCGACGACGTACTCCTGCGCGCCTGGCGGGATCTCGATCGTCTCGCTACCGAGTCGCAGACCAAACGGCGTGCGCGTCGGGGCAACGTCGGTGAAAAAGAATCCAACCGTGACGGCGACCTGTTCGATTTTCCCGGTCGGCTGCAGATGCAGTTGCACGACCAGGTCGCTGCCCGGCTCGAGGCGCCACTGCGTCCCCTCGGGCGCCGGATGCGGCGCCTGCCCCGGCGTCCACCCGAGCAACTGCCCTTCCGGGTACCGCGCATCGCGCTCCATGCTGCCTTCGTAGCCAGGCTCGGGATCGCGGGCATCGAGCTGACGCGAAGACCGCGTGCGATCGACACCGAGATTCGCATGATGGACAACGCGCGCGTTACCGGGATGGAATTCGATCGCGCGCACGTAACGCGACGTGTCGACCGGAATCGGGATCACGAACGTGCGAAACACATCCGTGCCGTCGGCGGGCACGGCGTATTCCGTCGGCATGCTGATGACGAGATCGGGCGCGCCGAGCTGCCAGCCGCCACGCCAGTCAGGCATCGGCGGCAACGAAGCGGGATCACCTTCAGGCGCGCCACCCGCGATCCACTGCTGCAGCGTCTGGAGTTCGGCGTCGGTCAGCCGTCGCTCACTCTGAAAATCACCCTGGCCTGCCAGCGGCTTCCACGGTGGCATGATCCGGCGGGCGGTGACGTCCTTGATCTGCGTGAGGTGCCGGCGCACGTCATCGTAGGTGAGCAGGTTGAACGGACCGACCTCGCCCGGCCGATGGCACGACGCGCAGCGCGTCCACACAATCGGCGCGACATCGCGGGTGAAGGTCGGCGGCGACTGCGCGTTGGCGGGCGATGCAGGCAGCACGAGTACCAGCAAAACGCTCCACCACAGAGTCTGGAAGTGTGAAGGAGGAAGTCTGAAGTCTGGGCTGCTCAGACTTCGAACTTCAGACTTCCGACTTTCTCCCCCGTGTCCCCCGCGTCCTCCGTGGTGGAGAGCTCGCACGTAGTGGAGAACTCGCATCGTGCGTTAGCATACCAACCTTGGCGCAGAAAACACCCTCGTCCGCGCCGTTCGCGCTCGCGATCTTCGCCCTCGCGCTGCTCGTGCGGCTCGTGCATGTATGGCAGATGCGCCGCGCGCCGTTTTTCGCGGTGCTGATGGGCGATTCGCACGGTTACGACGAATGGGCGCAGCGGATCGCGGGCGGCGAGTGGATGGGCCGCGAGGTGTTCTACCAGGCGCCGCTCTATCCCTACCTGCTGGGCATCATCTATGCGATCGCAGGACGGCACCTGCTGCTCGTGCGCATCCTCCAGGCGCTTGTCGGCTCCGGCTCGTGCGCACTGCTCGCGCTCGCCGCGGCGCGCCTGTTTTCGCGACGCGCGGGCATCGTCGCCGGCGTGATGCTGGCTGTCTACGCGCCAGCGATCTTCTTCGACGGCCTGCTGCAGAAATCCGTGCTCGACGTCTTCTTCGTCTGCCTCGCGTTGTGGCTGATCGCGGAGTCAGAAAAAACCGCAGAGCGGTTTTTTCTTCTAGGTTTGACGATGGGCGGGCTGGCGCTGACGCGCGAGAACGCGCTCGTCTTCATCATCGTCATCCTTGCGTGGATCTTCGTGACGGGGCTGGAGGCTGGGGGCTGGGGGCTTACGGCAAGAAGAGCGACCCTGTTTCTTGGCGGGCTCGCAATTGTCCTGGCTCCAGTTGCGGCGCGGAACCGTTGCGTCGACGGCGGCTTCTACATCACCACATCGCAGTTCGGCCCGAACCTCTACATCGGCAACAACGCGTCCGCCGACGGGACCTACCAGTCGCTGCGATTTGGTAGAGGCGCGCCGGAGTACGAACGTCAGGACGCCACCGAGCTGGCGGAGCGGGCGCTCGGGAAGCGGCTCACGCCCGCGGAGGTTTCGAGCTACTGGACCGGCAAAGCGCTGGATTTCATCACGTCGAAGCCCGGCGCGTGGCTCGCGCTGACCGGCCGGAAAGTCGCGCTGTTGTGGAACGCCACCGAGATGCTCGACACCGAGAGTCAGGAAGCGCACGCCGAGTGGTCGCTCCCGTTGCGTATCCTCGGGCTGGTTGGACACTTCGGTATCCTCGTCCCGCTCGCGGTCTGCGGTCTCGTCGTGACGTGGCCGATGCGTTCGCGGCTCTGGATCCTCTACGCGATGACGCTCGCGTACGCCGCGAGCGTCGTCCTCTTCTATGTGTTCGCGCGGTACCGCTACCCGCTCGTCCCGCTACTGATCCTGTTCGCGGCCGCTGGTCTGGTCGAGGCACGCGATTTTTTCGTGGCGCGGGGCTTTCGCCCCGCGGTCGCAGACCTAAAGGCCTGCGCCACGGTACCCGGCCACCTGCGGACACTCGCGGCAATCGTGGCTGTCGCGGTGTTCTGCAACTGGCCGATGCTCTCGACGACACTGATGCGGGCGGTGACGGAGACGAATCTGGGCGTCGCACTGCAGGCGGAAGGGCGACTCGACGAAGCGACCGATCATTACCATCGCGCCATCGAGCTCGCGCCTGCCTACCCGCCCGCCTACAACAACCTTGCGACGGCGCTGCGCGCGAAAGGTCAGATCGCGGACGCGGTGACCACCTATCAGCAGGCGCTTGGCCTGCGCCGGGAATATCCGGAAGCGCACTACAACCTCGCCAACGCGTTGATGGACGCCGGCAAGCCCGCCGAGGCGATCGACCATTTCCGCATCGCGCTGCAGACGATGCCCGCGTCGGTCGACGTACACAACAACCTCGGGATTGCGCTGATGGGCCAGGGCGCGCGCGACGAGGCAATCGCTGAATTCCGCGCCGCGCTGCAGGTCGATCCCGACTCGGTGAAGGCGCATCGCAACCTCGCCGACGCGCTCGGCATGGCTCACCAGTACGACGAGGCCATCCAGCACTATCGCCGCGCAGCGCAGATCGATCCGGCCAACGCCTCGATCCACTACGATCTCGGCAGCCTGCTGCTCGAGATCGATCGGCTCGACGAAGCCATCGCGGAATTCAGGGCTGCGTTGAACGCGGACCCGAAGTCAGTTCCTGCGCACAACAATCTCGGCATCGCGCTCGGCTCGCAGGGCCGCATGGACGAGGCGATCGATCAGTTCCGGCAGGCGCTCACGATTGACCCGAACTTCGAGGATGCGCGGCGCAACCTCGCGATCGCACGCACGCAGAAAAAACCCTAGCCCTCCGCCCTCCGCCCTCTGACCTCTTACCACCGCAGATTCGCGCCCACGCCGATGATGCGACCCTGCAGAATGCTGTTGGGCCGCAAGTAGGAAGCCGCAAGAACATTGGTCGATACGTACGTGACGACCGCGTCCGAATTGTTCATGTTGAACGCCTCGAGCGTCGGCGACACACTGACCCGTCCCACCTTGAACGTCTTCGACACCTTCAGGTCGAGCTGATTGATCCGTTCCGTGTACACCGTGTCCTGATCGACCAACTGGACGGTCAATGTCGCCGGCTGAAAGGCCGCCGGTAGGATGAACGCGCCCGCGGGACACGGCGACGGGCAACCCGCCGGATACCGGGTGGAGTTGCGGGTAATCGCCATGTTCGTGCTGCTCGTGCTGCCCTGAACATTCTGAAACGAGGCGCTGGCCGTCACGCCCCACGGCAACAGATACGAACCCGCGACCTTGAACTGCCGCCGGTACGGCACGCTGTTCTGGTTGTCGTCGCAGAAGCGAACGGTGTTCGGATTGTCGGGCGCGGTAC
>JAYVMG010000564.1:0-6501 GCA_043759095.1 Acidobacteriota bacterium
CGAATACGCGCAAGCCCCGCAGTGCCTGATCGACGACGTGCCGGTCCGGATCCTCCCGCTCGACCGCATCATCGCGAGCAAGCGTTCGACGAACCGGCCGAAGGACCTTGCCGCGCTGTCAGCGCTCGAAGCAACGATCCGAGCGCGAGCCGACAGCGATCGCGAACACTAGGCGTGGGATCCCGCAAGCGTAACCGCCGCGGGCCGTAGTCAGGCAGGGCGGGGTTTGGGGGCATCCGCCGCGTGCGCTGGATTATAGTTGCTCTCCTGCCCACATCCGATCAGGTCCGTCGCCCGGCATTCTTCTGGCTCGTCGTCATCGCCGGCGCGGCGTACGTCGGGTTCCTCGCGTTCTCGGTGTCCAACACGATCCGCACCTACGGCATGGCCAAGGCGCCGGGCTGGGCCATGCACGCCACCCGCGGCGGATGGTTCGCCGCCGATGTCGACAACAGCGGACCAGCGGCCGGCCGGATTCAACCCGGCGATCGCTTGCTCGCGATCAACGGCGACCAGCGCGCGGCCGTCGTCGGCGTGTCCTACTGGCGAGCGGTTCGCCTCGGCGACCTGTACCGCGTCGATCTCGAGCGCCGCGGCGAACGCGTCTCGGTGGAGCTGCCGATGCGATCGGCCGGCGGCGGCTATTTGAACGCGCTCGCATGGATTTCAAGCCTGGCGTTTTTCATCTGCGGCGCGACGCTCGGCCTTCTTCGTCCTCACGATCCGCAGGTCCGTCTCGTCTCGGTCTGCACGGTGCTGGTCGCCTTCACTTCGGCGGCACCGATGGGATACAGCCGTGGATTCTTCGTCGGCGCGGAAGCGGCCGCCTATTTCGCCGTGCAATCGGCGGTGCCGTGGATGTTCCCGATCGCGTACCACGCGTTCAGCCGCTTCCCGACGTGGCGGTCGCCGGGACGAATGTGGCGCGCGCTCCAATGGCTGCTGTACGCGCTGTGCCTGGTCGTGTTCTGGCCGGCCTGGTCGCTGAGCTATCTCGGCGTCGACGTCAACGAGCGGACCACAGCGTTCCTCGTCGAGCATCCGTCGCTGTACCTGACCGCCGTTGTCCTCACTCTTCGCATGGGGTGGGCGTTCTTTTTGACATGCCTGTTGCTCGCGATGGCGGTCACCGCGCGCAACTATCGGAACCTTCGCGACGCGGACAGCCGACGTCGCATCCGATGGGTCGTTGCGGGGCTCGTGACGGCGTTCGTCCCGTTCATCGTCACGAACTCCCTGTACCGCTTCACCGGACTCATCGGCGAGGACGTATATCACAGTTATGTCGGCGCGCTCGCGTCCCTGCCGATGGCGCTCATACCGGCGACGATCGCGATGGCCGTCTGGCAGGAACGGCTGTTCGACATCAGCGTGCTCGTCCGCCGCGGGTTGCAATATCTGCTCGCGCGCACCGCGCTGCGCGCGCTGCTCGCGGCGCCGGTTTCGCTGCTGGTGTTCTCGATCGTCCTGCATCCGAACCGCACCGTCGGCCAAATCCTCCTGCAGGGCGCTGGCTGGCTGAACCTCGTCTGGATCGCCGCGATTGCCGCGGTGCTGCCGGCGCGTCAGCGACTGCAGACGATGCTGGACCGGCGGTTCTTCCGCGAGGCGTATCAGCAGGAGCAGGTGCTGGTGCAGCTGATCGATGAGGTCCGGCAGCGCGATTCGCTCGCCGACATCGCGCGGCTCGTCAGCGCGCGGGTCGACTCGGTGCTGCACCCGACCGAGCTGCACATTTTTTACAAGGCGGATGAGCGGAGCGATCGGTTCGAGACGCAGTCATCGGGCGACGTCCTCGCGCCGCCGCAGCTCTCGGAGCAGCGAACCCTGCTCGGTCTGCTCGAACACGGGACGGTGATCCGTGCATTCCCGGCGGACTTCGACGAGAAGCTGCCTGCGAGCGAGTGCGACTGGCTGGAGGCGCTTGGCGTGCGCCTGATCGTGCCCATCACCGGCGCGCGCGAGCGGCTGGTCGGCGTCCTGCTGCTGGGGGCGCGGATGTCGGACGAGCCGTACTCGGCGACGGACCTGCGGCTGCTGCACGGCATTGCCGCACAAATCGGCCTCGTCTACGAGAACCAGCACCTGCAGGCGCGCGTGCGCCTGGACGCCGACGTCCGTCGGGACGTGCTCGGGCGGCTCGAAGAGAGGAGCGTCAGCCTGCTGAAGGAGTGTCCCGTGTGCGGCGCCTGCTACGACAGCGTGGTCGAGCGGTGCGTCGACGACAACGCGGAGCTCGCGCTTACCCTGCCGATCGAGCGCACGCTCGACGGCAAGTACCGGCTGGAGCGCGCGCTCGGGCGCGGCGGCTTCGGCGCCGTCTTCGACGCGTCGGATCTGCGGCTGCACCGTCGGGTCGCCGCGAAAGTGATGATGGGATCGCTCTTCGGCGACGTCGCCGCACTGCGCCGATTCGAGCGCGAGGCGCGTGCCGCTGCGAAGATCGATCACCCCGCGATCACGCGGGTGTACGACTATGGGTCCGTCGGTTCGGGCGGCGCCTACCTGATCATGGAGCTGGTGGCCGGCCGCACCTGGCGCGCGGAGCTGCTCCACTCCGGCGTCATCCCGCCGGCGCGCGCGGCGCAATGGTTCCGCCAGTTGCTGGACGGACTGCAGTTCGCGCACACGCTGGGCATTGTCCATCGCGACCTGAAGCCGGAGAACGTGATGATTGTCGGCGACGCCGTGAAGATCATGGATTTCGGTCTGGCGAGAGTCCTCGACACCGGAACCGGCGCCACCGAATCGGTGACCCTCGCCGGCACCGCGATGGGCACGCTCGGCTACATGGCGCCGGAGGCCTTGACCGGCGGACCGGTCGACGAACGCGTCGATATCTTTGCCATCGGCGTGATGGCGGTCGAGACGCTCACCGGCGCGCGTCCGTTCGGCGGGCAGACGCCGCAGGAAGTGCTGCTGGCGCTGCTGCGAAGTGAGTACCACCTGCCGGCCCAATCGCCGGAGGCACGTTCGCTCGACGATGTCTTACAACGGTGTCTGGCCAAGGACGCGCGCGATCGTTACGCATCGGTCGGAGAGCTGGCGACGGAACTGATTCCCGCCATCACACGATGGGAGGGCTCCGACGTCCGCCAAGAGGCGCCGGCATCGGACAATCCGACCGTCGATCGTCGCGCCTAATCCAAAGACACCCTGGAGACGCGGTCCACCAACGCTCCCGACTGGAGTGCGCTCCCGTCGCCTCGCGGCGGCGCCGCGAGCAGCGCCTGCCTGGCCTTCGCGATTTCACCACGCGTGGCCACGCCCCAGACCGCGCGCGATCGCGATCGCATGCTGCGCGATCCGCAGTGCGGTCACTCCCGATAAACGAATTGGTGATTGACCTCAATGTGCGCGCGCCTGACGCAAACGTCGTCCACCACGTGCACGACCGATGCACGTAAATACGCACGCGGCCTGCGGCCGGTGTGTTTGGATCAATGTTTATCGTCAGAATTGAGTGGTTGCGGGGGTGGGATTCCGTCATGGGCAACCTGCGTCCTAGTGGCGGCCGCATAACGCTGCCGGGTGCCCTCCACCCTCTCAGGCTTCAGCTGGTCCGACGATGTTGAGGGCGCGTCGCCTGCATGCCCTTCCGCGGCGAGACAACCTCAATGATTGAAATCTTCTCCGGCCTGTTCATCTCCGGTGGTGGCGTCATTCACGATTTGCTGCGGACCTACGCGGATCTGAACACCTGGACGGAACAGGACATCAAGGTCGATGGCGATTGGCTCCCGCTCGCGATTGAAAAGGGCGTGCTGCCGCCGGACGATTGCACCTGGTCGTCGGAGGGCAAAATACCGACGCGGGAATTGCGCGGCACCTCGTGAAGAACTGCTCCTTCTGCAGCGGCATTGGATGTGGGCGAATGCCCAGCGCGAGGCGATGGAGCAAGAGTTCGATAAGGAGGCCGAATCGCTGGAGCCTGGTCCGCAGATGATGGCGACCAAAGGCATATCGTTCATGTTCGTCTGGTACGGGCTGATCTGGAGTGTGATCGAGGCCTGCCAGAAAGACCGGGGTCTCCCTCTGCTCGGCGTGTTCAAGGCAGACATCGAGGCATCAGCGATCTATTACGGCGTTGCCGGAACGCGGTTCTCCACGTCCCGAAGGGCAAAGAGCTACTCGATGACCGCATTGCGGATCTGGTGGGTGGCGTATCGGCGATCACGATTCGGCGCATTCATCGCGGGTTCGGGCGCCTATCCCACGATGAAATGGTGCGCCACACAGCGGAAAACAACGCGGCGCAGGCGCTTGCAGACCCCGCCCCTGAGGCGTAATCTGATCCCATGAAGCCCGCCATCGACCAGCGGACCCGCCCCGACGCGGATCAGAACGACACGGTTGCGCCGGACGTCGAGCAAATCCTGCGGGACAGGCTCAAGACCTTCGACGAGGACGCCAAGGCGGCCCGCCCGTGGGAAGACGTTCTCGCGGACTTGAAGGCCAGGAAGCCCCTGCCGCCGTCGCCCCGGTGAAGCGGCCGATTTCGTTTAGCCGCGACGAGCTGTCCGTTCCGGCAAGCGGGTTATCCTCGACGCCTCCCCTCGCTCGAATTCGCAGCATTCGCCGCTAATCCCTGTCGGGCTGACGAACGGTTCAGCTCATATAATCGTTTCAATATAATTTCACTATTCGTTTCATGTTTTAGTAGACATGGCCATTTGTAGGTGCATTTAACGGATATACTCCCTAGTAGAATAGTTTCACGTGAACACCGCATTAATCGAGCTGCGTCGTGGAGTTCTGAGAGCCGCGGACCTCAGGGAGCGACTGGGGGTTTCTCCGGCGACCCTGATGCGCTGGCTTCGCGAAGGGGGGACTGACGTTGTCCCGATCGGTCGTGCCCGCGCCACGCGATACGGGCTGCGACAGCCGTGGCCGGGTCTTGATACCACTCGTTTTCCGTTGTTTCAAATAACCGAGAACGGCACTCCGGAGTCGGCAGGCGAACTCTTGACATTGGCGGCCCATCAGACCGTTTGGATGCCTGAGGGCGCCGTGTCTGACGGACTGCCGACAGCACTGGCAGACGCGCGGCCATCGGGTTTCTTAGGACGACATTTCGCCGCGAGTCATCCTGATCTGAGGCTGCCACCGCGTCTCGCCGATTGGTCTGATCATCACATTTTGATCGCGATGTCCCGGCGCGGTGAGGATGTACCTGGCAATCTCATTGTTGGGGATGAATCTTTTGCTCGCTGGCAAGCGCTCGACATCCCTGCGAGGACGCGTAACGATTATCCCGCTCTGGCGGAGGCAACGATCGCAGGACACCCGCCCGGATCGTCGGCGGGCGGCGAGCGTCCAAAGTTTGGGGCCTTCGTTGACGGACGTCACGTGCTCGTCAAGTTTGCCCGGCGTGGCGCCGCAGGTGATGTGGTTGCCAGGCGGTGGTGCGATCTGCTGGTCCTCGAAGCGCTGGCGCTGGACGCGGCGTCTTCGTGCGGCTTGTCCGTCGCCCGCACTGACACTATCGAGACAGCGTCGCACTACTTCCTCGAGAGCGAACGATTCGATCGCGTAGGAATGCGGGGACGTATTGCCGTCATGACTCTTGCGGCGGCTCATGACGATCCCGCGGACCCATGGGCTCGAGCCGCCGTGCTTCTTAAGAGCGCTGGTCGCCTGTCTGATGAAGATGCCCGTCGCCTTCGGTGGTTCGATGCTTTCGGCGCGCTCATCGCAAACACGGATCGTCATCCGTACAACGTGGTGTTCTTCGCCGAAGGCGCAATTCTGCGCCTTGCCCCGGCGTTCGATCAGGTCTCGATGTTGTACGCTCCAACGGCGGATGGCCAAGTGGCGCCTCGAGTCTTTGCATTGCCGCACGCGACGTCCGACACCTTGGACGTGTGGGATGACGCACGCATGGCGGCGCGCGGGTTCTGGCAACGGGCAAGTGATGATGCTCGCGTATCAGATGACGTTCGCAGGTTTTCTGCTGCGAACGCGAATGCGCTCGCCACCTGAATACGGGATGTGCTCGTTCGAGTGAGACTTGATCCTGGAGGCATCGCCGTTTCCGTGAGCCGTTGATGAACTCTCAATGACGGCCGGCGCGATCGATGTCGCCGCGATCCTGTTCGAAGTCCTCCCATGTATACAGGAGGTAGGCTCGACGTTCCCTGAGAAACGCTTCCGTCTCCCAGAACGTCATCAGGAATTTCGACGGCAATTTGCATGGCGACCGCAGAGCAGTGTACCGCTGCAGTTGCTCTGGTGGAATACGCGACTAGAACCCGACCGGATGTCCAAAACACCCCGCGAGCCTCTACCGATTGTCCGCCGAGCGGCGCCACCAGATCGAAAAGTTGGTTGCGGGGGCGGGATTTGAACCCGCGACCTTTGGGTTATGAGCCCAATTGCGCGAGGCAACTGAGGTCGGCCTGAGACCTCACCTGACCATTTTCCTAATGTTTTCGACTATCGGTCACTACCCCGATCCACCCTGAGCCACTACCGATTGTCAGCCAATTGTCAGCCGAGTCC
>JAYVMG010000565.1:0-2444 GCA_043759095.1 Acidobacteriota bacterium
CCTGACTAGCGGTTGCTCAGCGAGCATGGTGCCTGAGTTCTGGGCAATGTTCAGGGATCGACTCCTGGAACAGAAGGTCATCCCGTCCGCGCAGACCCCTCGCGCACAGTGCTGGTTTGACGTGGCACTGGGTCGGTCAAAAATAGTCCTGTCGAACATGCTCGATACCAGCGCAGGTCGAATCGGGATCCGTGTATATCTTAGCAATCGGATCGCGGAAGCCGCGCTGGCTCAACTGGAGAAGGAATAGAGTCGCGATTGAAAGCGAAATCGGCGAGAAACTGTTGTGGAATCCAACTCCGGAGAAGCTCGACAAGATCATCGGGCTGTTTAGGAGCGTTGACTTATCGAGTCGTGATGCATGGCCCGAGTACTGTGACTGGCTGGTGAACCTCGTCGGCAGGTTCCGTAAGGTGTTCGTGCCTCGGATCAAGTTGCTAAAGTTGAACGAAGTCACGGCGGGTCACGAGTAGATGGCGTGGTCGGTCTGATCATGTCGCGTGGCGCGCGCGACTCAGTTGGGCCGTTGACCGCGACTCGACGATCTAACCGACGATTTCAAGAAGGCCGTCGAGCACGTTGGCGAGTTCCTCGGCTGAGGCCCGTCCCAATCGCTTGCCGATGCGCTCAGTCGAGAGCGTGCGAATCTGGCTAATCTTCACCCACGAACGCTTGGGCAACTTCGCGGCCGACAGTTCCAACGTCAGCGGGTAGCCCGCCCGCGGCTCCTGGCTGGTCAGCGCCACCGCGATCACCGTGCCCGATCGTTCGTTGAACACGTCGTGGCTCAGCACCAACACCGGCCGTTCACCGGCCTGCTCGTGGCCGCGCACCGGATTGAGGTCAGCCCAGCGAATCTCGCCTCTTAGTATTCGGGCCATGACTCACCCGACGCGGCGAGGCCTTCCTCGGCCAGTTGCTGTTCCTCGGCAGGATCGAGTTTGGCGCACTCTTCGGCCAGCCGTGTCCGGGCCAGGCGTGCCAGTTTCTCGGCGAGCGCGGTCTCAATGGCCTGACTTCGGTTGCGGAACCGCTGGCGCGCTACCAAGTGGTCCACGCGGTCCAGCAGGTCGGCGTCAATCGTGAGGGCGACTTTGGTCTTCGGCATGATGGTATGACGAATCATCATACCTCGTAGCGCGTGGTCCCGCAAGCCGCGAGAATCGCGACCGCCGTTACTGTTGCGACGGTCCCTTGACGCTCTTCTTGTGCGCGTCGAAGAAGTCGATCACCGCACCGATGTTGGGCGCGACCACGTCACTGTGCAGGCCGCCGGGAACCTCGATGTACTTGAAGTCGGTGCCCATGGTCTTCAGCTTGGCCACCATCGCGCGCGAACCGGCAACGTTGACGGTCGGGTCGGCGTCGCCATGCACGATGATCTCCGGCACGGTCGCGATGCGCTCGAGCGTGTCGGGTGCGCCGCTGCCGGAGAACGGTGCGATCGCCGCCCAGATCTCCGGGTACTTTGGGGCAATCTTCCACGTGCCGATGGCGCCCATCGAGTGGCCCATCAGATAGATGCGACTCTCGTCGACACGATAGAGCTGGCGCACGCGCGCCAGCACCTGCATCACGTCCTGTTCGCTGAAGTCCTGCATCCGCTTCGTGTTCGGATCCGCCGGCGCCGTGCCGAGCCCCCACCCGTACGATCCGTCGACGCGATACCCCAGCGGCGACGCGACGATGTAGCCGTGCGACTCGGCGAGAGGCGGCAACTTCTTTTCGTAGTTGTCGAAGAACGCGTCTTCAGTCCCGCCGAGTCCGTGCAGCGCAATGATCAGCGGATACGCCTTCGTACCGGTGTAGCTCGTCGGCACGTAGGTCCGGTACGGCAGAATTTCCTTCGCGGCGTCGAGCGTGTAGTGGCGCCGGATGTCGCCGGTGCGGCCCGCGAACGGATCCTTGCCGGCCTTGACCGCGGCTGCGACCGCTTCCGCCGCCGCGAGATCGCGCTCGGGATCAAACGTCCGCAGCTCGATCTTGCCGCGGTTCACGTTGTGCATGCGATCGACGGGGAACAGGATCTCGGCGCGCAGCGCTTCCGGCGCCTTGGCGGCATCCGTCTGGAGACGCGCGACGAGCGCGTCGAGCCCCTTGCGCAGTGCGACCGGCAGTCCCGTCCCGCCGAGCGGCTTGTCTTGATCGTGCAGGTCCGCGACGAGCATGTACGCGCCGTCGGGCACGCCCTGCAGATCCAGCTCCAGCTGGAACGGCGATTCGCGCAGGTCGCGCGCGACGCCGTCGAAGGTACCGAAATCCTTGACCGTTACTGGTGCGTCCGGCCGCTCGCCAGGCCGCGAGGGGACAGGCCGCTTCGTGAGCATCACGTGCGCGCTGACCGTCCGCTGCAGATCGAGCGACGGCGCGAAGATCTGTTCGATGCGCGCCGAGTACGGTTTCGACGAATCGATCACCACGCGATCGGTGCGCAGCACGAGTGA
>JAYVMG010000566.1:0-2440 GCA_043759095.1 Acidobacteriota bacterium
TGCCCAGCGTCGCGGTGGGCGATCCCGGCCGGTTGCGGCAGGTACTGGTCAACCTGATCGGCAACGCCATCAAGTTCACCGAGCGCGGGCAGATCCTCGTGCAGGTGGAAATGGTGTCGAAAACCGCCGGCGACATAGTGCTCCACTATTTCGTCAGCGACAGCGGCATGGGCATTCCCGCCGACAAGCAGCAGGCGATCTTCGAGCCGTTCAAACAGGCGGACGGATCGACGACGCGGCGTTTCGGCGGCACCGGCCTCGGCCTGGCGATCTCGTCGACGCTGGTCGAACTGATGGGCGGAAAAATCTGGCTCGAGAGCGAGCCGCTCGAAGGCAGCACGTTCCACTTCACCGCGCAACTCGGCATCACCGACGCGCGGCCGGAACCGCCCGCCGTCAACCTCACCGATCTGAGGGTGCTGATCGTCGACGACAACAGCGTGAACCGGCGCGTGCTGCACGATCTGCTGATCCGGTGGCGGATGCGCCCGACCGTCGCCGACAGCGGCGCGTCAGCGCTCCGGGCGCTGATCGAGGCGACCGAGCGGCATGAACCGTTCGCGCTCGTGCTGCTCGATGCCAATATGCCCGAGATGGACGGGTTCGAAGTGGCGCGGCGGATTCGCGACACGGAGAATCTGAGCGGCGCAACGATCATGATGCTCAGCTCGTCTGGCCACTACGACGAAAGCAACAAGTGCCGCGAGGTCGGCATCGCGACGCACCTGACCAAGCCGGTGGATCAGCGTGAGCTGCTGAGCGCGATCGGCCGCGTGCTCGCGCGCGAGCCGGGACAGCGCGCCGTGCTCCCATCGACGATGCTGCCGGCCGAACTGCCCGCGCGGCGGCTGCGGGTGCTGCTCGCGGAGGACAACGCGGTCAATCAGCGGCTGGCCGCGAGCCTGCTCGAGCGGCGCGGGCACAAAGTGACGATTGCAGCGAACGGCCGCGAAGCGCTGACGGCCGTACGCGCGGATACGTTCGACGTCGTGCTGATGGACGTCCAGATGCCAGAGATGGGCGGCTTCGAAGCGACCGCGGCCATTCGCGCCTTGGAAGCCGGGGGCCAGATTGCGCACATCCCGATCGTCGCGATGACGGCGCACGCCATGAAAGGTGATCGCGAACGCTGTCTCGCGGCGGGCATGGACGAGTACCTCACCAAGCCGCTCGATCCGCGTCACCTCTGCGCGCTGGTCGAGCAGATGGCGGGCGCACCGGCCATCGCCGCGACGCGCGCCGCCGCGGCAGACGAGGGTGCGACGTTGTCGGAGGACGTGCTCGCGCGCGTCGGCGGCGACCGCGAACTGCTCGCCGAGATCAGCCGGCTGTTCGTGGACGATGCGCCGCAGCACCTGGAACACATCAGGCAGGCGCTCGACACACGCGACGGCGAAGCCCTGCGCCGCGCCGCTCATGGATTGAAAGGCGCCGCCGCCAACTTCGACGCCGAGGGCGTGGTGAGCGCCGCGCGTGCGCTCGAGGAGATGGGACGCACCGGCGACTTCACCGCGCACGACGCGGAGTGGCAGTCGCTGACGCGTGAAACGGATCGGCTGATCAGCATCCTGCGCACAGTCTGCACGTAAGGAGGCCCCATGGCTCGCTCCGCGAAGTGGTACGGATGGGTTCCGGATCTGCCGGATCAACGCGACCGCGTCTTCCGCGCGCCGCCCAAGCGAATCGGTCCGCTGCCAGGCCGTGTGGATCTGCGAAGCCTCTGTCCGCCGATCTGGGATCAGGGCGCCATCGGCAGTTGCACGGCGCATGCGATCGCCGGCGCGCTCGAATTCGATCAGATGAAGCAGGCGCTCGCCGACGCCTTCGTCCCCTCCCGGCTGTTCATCTATTACAACGAGCGCGTGATGGAAGGCACGGTCGATGAGGATGCGGGCGCGATGATCCGCGATGGCATCAAGAGCGTGGCGCATCAAGGCGCGCCGCACGAACGCCTCTGGCCGTACGATGTGACGCGGTTTCGCGCCAAGCCGCCGAAACCCGCGTACGCCGACGCGCGCAAACACGCCGCCGTGCTGTACGAGCGCGTGACACAGGATCTGTCTCAACTGCGAGGCTGTCTGGCGGACGGCTACCCCGTCGTGTTCGGCTTCTCGGTGTACGCCAGCTTCGAGAGTGACGCCGTGACAAAATCTGGCCGGGTGCCGATGCCGAAACGGCAGGAGAAAATGGTCGGCGGCCACGCGGTGCTGACTGTCGGCTACGACCACGCTGCCCAACGGTTCATCGTTCGCAACTCGTGGGGATCGTCGTGGGGCCTCAACGGCTACTTCACGATGCCGTACGCGTATCTGCTCGACAAGAACCTCAGCGACGATTTCTGGACGATCAAGCTCGTCCAATGAGCGGGCACGGCTCGTGCACTCCTTCCGTTGTCGAACAACTGGAGGAGCAGCTCATGTGGAACAAAGACGAAGTGCAG
>JAYVMG010000567.1:0-2435 GCA_043759095.1 Acidobacteriota bacterium
CGTGACGTGCGCGAGTTGCCACGACGTGCACGGCACGGAGCACAACGCAGACTTGCGCCGCCCCGCGGCGACGATGTGCCTGCAGTGCCACAGCGCGGGCTCGGCGAACGGGCCGCACACGAAAACGATCGAACAGCATACGCACCACAAGGCGGGATCAACGGGCAACGAATGCGTCGGGTGTCACATGCCGAAGATTGCCACGCAGCTCGGCGACGTGATGGTCCGCAGCCACACGTTCAAGTTCATCCCGCCGTCAGCGACGGAACAGCTGAAGGTGCCGAACGCGTGCATCACGTGTCACACCGACAAGTCGAATGCGTGGGCGACTGAGACGCTGAAAACATGGCCGGAGTTCTCGCCCTGGAGAGTCGGCTGACGCAGGACTGAAGTCCCGCGTGGCGCAAGTCTGAAGACTTGCGCCACGAGAAACTACGCGCGCGGCGGTTTATTGCGCGAGAACTCGTCGATCTCGGCGGAGACCTTCTCGTAGCACGGCGGGCAGATGCCGTGGCTGAACTGGGCGTCGGAATGTTCCGCGACGTACCCTTCCACCTGCTGCCAGTACTGATCGTCGCCGCGGATGCGCTTGCAGTAGCTGCAGATCGGCAGGAGCCCGCGCAGTTGCTTCACGTTCGACAGCGCGGTCTGCAGTTCCTCGACGCGCTCGGCCAGCTTCTGCTGCAGTCCCAGCACGCGGGCGCCGACCGCGACGCGCGCGCGCAATTCCTCCGGGTCGAACGGCTTGATGATGTAGTCGTCGGCGCCGGCATCGAGACCCGCCACCACGTCGCCGCGGCTTTCGCGCGCGGTGACCAGCAGCAGGTACATGTTCGAGAGCGGCAGTTCCTTGCGGACGCGGCGGCAGACGTCCGGGCCGTCCATCTCCGGCATCATCCAGTCGAGAACGGCGAGCGTCGGGTCGGTCGCGACCCGGAGACGCTCCCACGCCTGCGCGCCGTCACTGACAAGCGTCGTGGTGTAGCGCCAGCGTTGCAGCGTGCGGGCGAGAATCTCACCGGTGACGCGATCGTCCTCTGCAATGAGCACGTGCATGGTGTGACGAAAATTATACCTCTTCACAGACGTTCACTTTCACGCTGGCGTTTCGGCGAACGGAGGCGGCACAATTGAGCGCCTCACATGAACCGATCGACTTTGAAGCGCCTGAGCATCGCCGTCCTGTGCGGGCTCGCCGGCCTCGCGATCAACACCTGGCGAGCGGGCACGATTGCGCCCCTCCTGTTCGGCCGGATGATCACACTGCCGGTCGCCATCCTCTTCGGACCCTGGTTCGGCGGGCTCGCGGCGCTGATCCCGGCGTTGGCGGGCCGCGGCATTTTTGCAGCCGGCGTCGCCGTGCTGCCGATCGAAGCCATCGTCATCGGCGCGTTCGCGCGGCGCGGCCGATCGCCGCTGCTCGGCGGCTTCATCGTCTGGACGGCCGTGGCCGCCACGCTGATCGCCATGCCGAGCCTGTACGGCATCGGCTACCTGCGACAGACGATCCTGCCGGTCGCGCTCCAGGTCGTGGTCAGCGGCCTTGTCGCCGTTGTCGTGGCCGACCTCCTGGCGACGTTTGCCGCGCATCGTCTCGTGGAGGTGGATCGGCGGCCTGCACGGCGGCTTCGCGGCGACGCGTTCCATGCCTTCGTGCTCGCCGCCACGCTGCCGGTCCTCGTGCTGGCGTCGGTGGATGGCCAGTTGACGTCGGCGAAGCAAGAGGCCGATGGCGGCGCGCGCCTGCATGAGGCGGTGGGGGCGCTGAGCGAGCACATCGGCGCCTACGTCAACGACCACGAGCACGCGGTCCAGTCGCTGGCGGCGGCGCTGACGACGCAGCCGGCAGACGATGCGCGCCGGCAGGTGCTGCTCGATCACTATCACGAGATTTACCCGGGGTTCATCACGCTGCTGATCGCCGATCGCCTGGGCATCGTCCGGCAGATTTTTCCGCCGCGCGATACCAAATCGCCGCCCGTCAGCGATCGCGAGTACTTCATCAACGCGGTGCAGACGCGCCGGCTTGCCATCTCCGACGTCATCCTCGGACGCCTCTCCTACGTGCCCATCGTGACGATCGCCGTCCCGATTTTCGACAAGAGCGGCGCGGTCGCCGGCGTCGCGGGCGGCTCGCTGGACCTCTCGAAATTCGATCGGTTCGTCGAGGACTTCCGCACGCTGACGGATGCCCGCGTCACCGTCCTCGATCAACATACCCGCGTCATCTACACGAGTGGCCAGACCAGCTTCACTGCCCTGCAGACCCTGGGAGAGGACGACCTCGTAAGATCGAGCGCGGATGCCGCCGACGGCGTGTTCCGCTATCAGCGTGCGATGGCGAATGCCAGCGAATCCGCGCGCCTCGCGGCGTTCGCCGTGATGGCGCAGACGGGCTGGAAAGTGTTCATCGAGCAACCGTTGATCAACATCCG
>JAYVMG010000568.1:0-6471 GCA_043759095.1 Acidobacteriota bacterium
CGTGTCGCGCAGCGCCATCGCTTTGGCGATTGCTTCACGCGCGCGGACCTGCGGGTCGAGCGCGGCGCCGTTGGTCGAGCGGACCACCGCGTCCGCACTCGGCTCCGGTGCCGCTGCTGCATTGCGCGCGCCGCCGCCGTTGGTCGGATCGCGAAGCAGCTGGAACGCGGGACGGTAGTCGCTGGCCGCGCTCAGCGCGATGCACCAGTAGGCCATCGCCATGTCCTTGTCGAGCTCCAGCGCCTGCGTGCACGACCGTTCTGATTCCTGGAACCAGAAGGAGTGAATCTGCGAGACGCCCTGCAGAAAGAACGTGCGGGCCTCTTCAGACGAGGTCGTGACGGGGAAATCTTTGGTGATGCCCATGCCCGGCAGCAGCTTCGCCGGCAGCAGCGGCTGCGCGCCAGGAGGCACGATGCACATGTCCGGTTGCGGCGCTTGCGCCTGCTTCCCTTTGGCCGCGAGGTCGGACGAGGCGACCGTCGCAAGCAGAATGACGAAGCCGACGCTGGACAGGTGCTTCATGGCGCCAAATATACCGCACCAAAGCGCCTACGGCGAGGCGGCGGAGATCGGGTGGCGTGAGCCCGCCAGATAGTCCCGCAGTCCCTCGTGCGTGCTCCGGAACGCCAGGTCATCCCACGGAATTGCTGACGTGTCCAGCTCCATCGCCTCGAGTGACTCCTCGTCCACCGCCAGCGTGCCGCCAATGGCCGTCGCCGCGTAGACGACGATGACGGGGGCGCGGCCGGGATAGGAGTAGATGTTCACGAGGCCGTCGAGCCGGACGTCGAGGCCGCATTCCTCGCGTGCCTCCCGGATGGCGGCCGCGGTGAGCGGCTCGCCGCGGTCCACGTAGCCGCCGGGAAACACCCACTTGCCATAGCCGGGCTCGATCGCGCGCCGCACGAGGACGATCCGCCCGTCGCCTGCCTGAATGATCGTACCGACGGCGATTTTCGGATCCAGGTAGAAGACGAATCCGCACTGCATGCACACGAGCCGCTCGGGCTCCGAGGGTTTCAGCAGGCGCCGTTCGAGCGAGCCGCCGCAGCGCGGGCAGAACTGATACGCGTGGGAGTCGTCGTTCGGGTGGAGCACGTACCCCACAGTATAATTTGCCGCTATGTCCATCCTGAAAGTCGCGCGAATGGGGCATCCCGTGCTGCGCGCCAAGACGCGCCCGCTCGCGAAGGCCGAAATCAGGAGCGCGGTGATTCAGAAACTGATCGACGACATGATCGACACGATGGCCGAGTACCACGGCGTTGGCCTCGCCGCGCCGCAGGTGCACGAGGGCGTCCGGCTGTTTGTCGCCGCCCTCGACGCCGGAGACGATGACGAGGAAGACGCGGAGCCGATCGCCGTCATCAACCCGGAAATCACCATCGTTGGCGCCGATGTGGTCGAGGACTGGGAGGGCTGCCTGAGCATCCCCGACATTCGCGGCCGCGTGCCGCGCGCGCGAGAGATCAAGGTTCGCGCCTTCGACCGCACCGGCACGCGCATCGAGCTCAGCGCGCACGACTTTTCGGCGCGCGTCATCCAGCACGAAGCCGATCATCTCGACGGCGTGTTGTTCTTCGATCGGATGACGTCGCTGGAGTCGATGACGTTTCTGGAGGAGTACTCGCGCTACTGGCGCAAGACCGACGATTGATCGATCGGAAGTGGCGCGGGCGGACCGCCGAAACCTTGGCGGAGGCTGGTCAGGTCTGCGGTTTAGCCGCGCGCTTTTTCTCGAGCGCGCGTTCCGATTGGAGCCGCTCGAGTTCGACCTCGG
This sequence comes from Acidobacteriota bacterium, assembly GCA_043759095.1. Taxonomy (GTDB): domain Bacteria; phylum Acidobacteriota; class Vicinamibacteria; order Vicinamibacterales; family CAVVIG01; genus CAVQFC01. The sequence continues at coordinate 1,784 of JAYVMG010000568.1, forward strand.
AGTGATCCACGAACTGCATCGCGCCGGCGATCGCGCGATGACCAGCCTTTTCCTCGATGGCGCGGTGCATCAACTGGCAGACGCGTCGATACGACGGATGACCCTGCGGCGACGTGCGCAGTTCGATGACGTGCATGGCTTCGCGCGCGTTCATGTCCATGTAGAAGCGCACGCGGTACGCCATGACCACGGCGTACGGCGCGGCATCGCGCAAGCCCTTCGCGATCATCTGATCGTGCAGCTCGGCTGACTGCGTCATCACGCTGCGCCAGTCGGCCAGCGCGCCCGCTTCCTCGATCGCCGCCGGTTCCGTGAAGCCATGCTGCGCGCTGAGCGGCTGCCATTCCAGGGTCAGCAGACGATGGCGCTGGAGATCGCGGAAGGCGCCGTAGTCGGCGAGGACGTCGAAGCGGTAGCTGGTGCGCTCGAATGCGCGCCCTGGCTTGTGCCGACGGTTCGCGCGCGTGCCGACGTAGGCGTTGAGGATCGCGGCGCGGTCGGCCGGCGACATCTGGCGCGCGATGGCGAGCAGCTGATCGTCCGGTAACGCTGATGCGGAGTAGAGCGCGGCGGCGACGACTTTGAGTTCGCCGTCGGGGTCGAAGTCGGTGAGTGTCACTTCGTCGCGCGGCTCAGGGGTCGCGTCGCCGACGAACGGCGCGGCGGCCGTGTCGAACGCGCGGCGGGTTTGGGAGAAGTAGTCGATCCAGCGGCCGCCGCGGGTTGGCTGGTCGAGCCGCGTGAGAAACGCGGGGATCACGTGACGCAGTTCGACGAGCATCTGCTGCGCGCAGCCGCGGACTTCGTCGAGCGGGTGCGCAAACATCCTCAGCAGCAGCGCCTCGAAGGCCTGGCCGGTCCCGAACAGGCCGACGTTGGAGGCGGTGGCCGCCGGCAGCAGTCCGCGCAGCGTGTCGAGCGCTTTCGCGCGGATCACCGATTTGTAGACGCCTTCGGAGTCCTCGGGCGCTTTCGGGTGCTTGGCGCGGAAGTGCGTCTCCATCGCCGGAATCCAGCGCGCGTAGGTGTCGAAGGCGTGATCGAGCGTGCGGACGAACGTGTCGCGCAGCGGGGAAAGGTCGAGCTCGCCTGGCACGTGATACTTCCAATGACCGCCGGGCCGATCGGTGTACGGCACGTAGCGTGTCGACTGCTCGAGGTACGCCATTAACCGTCCCCACTCGAGCACTTTCGTCAGGATGTTGGAGACGCCTTCGCACGCGATGTGTGCGCCGCCGAGCTGTGCGACGGAATCGTCGCCGTATTCGTTCAGCACCTTCGCGTAGAGCTTGTCGGCGCGCTCGGCGCCGACGCCTGCGTGGGGTTGTTCGGTCTGTGCGTGCGGACCCGTGGCGATCTGGCCGAGGAACTCATCGAGAAACAGCCGGCGGACGGACTTCGCGGATCGCGAGTAGCGGGCGAACAGCGCGCCCTTCACGGTTTCCGGCAGGTTGGTCAGCACGACGACCGGGCGATGGGTGTTGGTGAAGTACGGCGCGAGCGCGCGCGATTCTTCCGGTGTGAACGTTTCGTGGGTCGTAGTGGGGAAGGCCACGGTGGTCGGGTATTCTACCGCGCATGGCCGACTTCGTTTACCGTCACCGCTTGAGTGTGCGGTTCCGCGACTGCGACGCGATGGGTCACGTGAATCACGCGGTGTATCTCACCTACTTCGAGCAGTGCCGGCTGACGTGCTGGCGCGAGTTGACAAGCACGTCGTCGCCGCACACACGCGTCATCATCGCGCGCGCGGAGTGTGACTATCGGTCCCCGGCCCACTTCGGCGACGAGTTGGAGATTCGGCTGATCGTCGCCGGGATCGGGCGATCCAGTTTCACGCTGGCGTACGACATCGTCCTGGCCGGCGGCGACCGCCTGATCGCCAGCGGGAAGACCGTCATGGTCAGCTACGACTACACCGCGGGGGCTTCTGTACCTCTTCCGCAGGCGACTCGGACGTTATTAGAGGGTCTCCTGCGGCGCTGACGCCCGTGAGCAGATGGCAAGCAGGTGCGCATCAGATGCGCATCACGCCGGTCGCGCGATGAACGCGTGCCTTTGGCGGACCAGTTCAGCTTCTGTCAGCGCGGCACCGGACAGCCCCCGATAGGCGGCTTGGCGTTCCTCGGCGGTCCGTCCAAGTTCAAGGTAGACCGGGTGCGGCGTCAGCCAGGCATGCGGGTGTCCCAATCCGTGAAAACAGAAGCTGGACCACGGATAGTCTTCGGGCGATGAGACCATTTGCGCGCGGACCGGATTCTGCTCGACGTATCGCAGGCAGGTGAGCCAATAGCGTTCGTCAGTGATCACGATGGACCGATATCGTCCTGTCCAGAGAGTACCGATCCGGCCGTGTTTTCGGTTGTAGCGGAGCACGTACTCTCGACCCAGGTCGGCCATCATGCGAGTCAACGCGCCCGCTGCGTTCGGCGTCACGATGAGGTGATAGTGATTCGTCATCAGGGCGTACGCGTGAACGTCGACACCGCGCCGTCCCGACGTCGCCTCGAGGAGGGCCAAGAAGAGTTCGTAGTCGGCATCGCCAGTGAAGATGGGAGCGCGGTTGTGTCCTCGCCGAATCACGTGGCTGCTCATGTTGGGAAGATACAGTCGCGACATTTGATCCTCTGAACAGACCTAGCAAGTTTCGGTCTCGCTGGAGCAGTCAGAAAAGCTTAGGCTTCTTGCGGAATACCGAATGCCGCCTGGCAAATATCGCCACCTACATCGCCGCGCCCATTGTTGGTTTTGCGATCACGAGCACATCAGATGCCGATCAGGTGGCCATCAGATGCGCTGCAGATGCAATTCAAAGGTCCGGCTCTGACGGTCTGACGGCTCGAAAAGGTCAATATTGTGCGTGCTTTGACAATATTGTGAAAACATTCACATAATCGGACCTGCGATGTCCCCGATGATCGCCCTCGACGCCGTTACCAAACAGTTCGCCGGGAAACGCGACGTCGTCGCGCTCGACGCCATCACCCTGTCCATCCCGCGCGGCGAGATGGTTTCCGTTATCGGCCCCTCCGGCTCCGGCAAGTCGACGCTGCTCAACCTGGTCGGCGGCCTCGATCGCCCCACCTCGGGACACGTCAGCATCGACGGCGAACGCCTCAGCGGCCTCGACGATGACGCGCTGACGCGCGTGCGACGGGACAAGATCGGTTTCATCTTCCAGTTCTTCAACCTCCTCCCGACGCTCTCGTGCGTCGAGAACGTCGGTCTCCCGCTGCACCTGCGCGGCTGGCCGCGCAAGAAAGTGGACGAGCGCGCCCGCGAGTTGCTCGGTCTCGTGCAGTTGGATCACCGCCTGACGCATCTCCCGGAGGAACTCTCCGGCGGCGAACGCCAGCGCGTCGCGATCGCCCGCGCGCTGTCGGTCTACCCGCCCGTCCTCCTCGCCGATGAACCCACCGGCAACCTCGACACGCGCACCGGCGAAGAGATCCTCACGCTGATCCGCGACGTTCACACCCGCCTCGGCTGCACCGTCGTCATTGTGACGCACGACATGACCGTGGCGCAGAGCTGTCAGCGGACGGTCACGCTGCGCGACGGCCGGATCGTCGAGGATGTGCGCCGATGATCCTGCTGCGCCTGATCAGCTGGCCGTACTTTCGCAAACATGTGTTGCGGACCGCGCTGACGACCGCGGGCATCGTGCTCGGTGTCGCCGTGTTCGTCGGCATGCACACCGCGAATTCGAGCGTGCTGTTCGCGTTTTCGCGCACGGTGGATCGCATCGCAGGAAAGACCGAGCTGCAGGTGACGGCCGGCGAAACCGGCTTCAACGAAGACGTGCTCGAGAGAGTGCAGGGCGCGTCGACGGTCCGCGTGGCCGTGCCGGTCATCGAAGCCGTCGTCGACTCGAACCTGAAAGGGCAGGGTAACCTGCTTGTCCTCGGTGTGGACATGACCGGCGATCGTACGCTTCGCGACTACGACCTCGACAGCGCGGACGAAGCGGTGATCGACGACCCACTGGTGTTCCTCGCGCAGCCGGACTCGATCATTCTCTCGAAAGAGTTCGCCAACAAGAACCACATCGTCGTGGGCGGACACCTGGCGCTCGGCACCGTGGAAGGCGAGAAGCAGTTCACCGTGCGCGGCGTGATGAAATCGTCAGGCCTGACAAGCGCCTTCGGCGGCAACCTGGCGGTGATGGACATCTACGCGGCACAACACATGTTCGGCCGCGGCCGCTCGTTCGATCGCATCGATCTCGCCGTGAAGGAAGGACGCACGCTGAAAGACGCCGAGGTCGAGCTGAGCACGATGCTCGGTCCCGGCTTTCAAGTGGATCCGCCGTCGGGACGCGGGCAGCAGTTCGAAGCGATGCTCGCCGCCTACTCGATGATGGTCGGCATCTCGAGCCTGTTTGCGCTGTTCATCGGGATGTTCATCATCTACAACGCGTTCGCGATCGCCGTCACCCAACGACGCACCGAGATCGGCATCCTCCGGGCCCTTGGCGCGACGCGCCGGCAGATCCGCTGGCTCTTTCTCGGTGAGAGCGCCGTCACCGGCCTCATCGGGTCGCTGGTCGGCCTCATGGTCGGCCTGCTCATCGCCCGCGGCATCGCTGCAAGCATCGGCGCGCTCGTGCGCGATATCTACGGTGTCGCCCAGCGGGCGGACGAGATCGCGACGGACCCGCTCACGCTTGCCGCGGCGCTCGGTATCGG
>JAYVMG010000569.1:0-6462 GCA_043759095.1 Acidobacteriota bacterium
GAGCGACTACAAGACGGTCTCGACCGCGCTCAACTCCGGTGTCCCGCTCGCGCTGACGGGCAATTCGGACATCGCCAGCCAGTTCGATCATTTCACGCGCCAGATCCTCGAGCCGGGCGGCGAGGTCGCGGCGCCGCCGTCGGAGCGCCGGAAACTGCCGGGCCTTGCGCGCCTGACGTCGAGCATCGCATCGATCTGGTAACCCGCCATGAACACTGTCGCGATTCCGCCGCCGTCGACATCGCCAGCCGCGCGCCCCCAGCCGCCGCGCCAGCAGTATCTGGACCTGAAGGCCGGCGTCCATCGCAAGCTGCTCAACCGGCTGAACCTCGAAGCGCTCGCGCAGTCCGACCGCGCGCGCGCCGAAAGCGAGATCCGGACGCTGCTCGGCGAGTTGCTCGCGGAAGAGGGCACACCGCTCAGCCTTAGCGAACGCGAAACGCTCTTCATCGAATTGCTGGACGATGTGTTCGGGCTGGGACCGCTGGAGCCGCTGCTGCGCGATCCGTCCATCAGCGATATTCTCGTCAACACCTACAAGAACGTCTTCGTTGAGCGCGGCGGCGTGCTCGAAAAGGTCCCGGCGAATTTCCAGGACGACCGTCACCTGATGCGGGTCATCGATCGTATCGTCAGCGCCGTCGGCCGCCGCGTGGACGACAGCTCGCCGATGGTTGACGCGCGTCTTCCCGACGGCTCGCGCGTCAACGCGATCATCCCGCCGCTCGCGGTGGACGGTCCCATCCTGTCGATTCGCCGCTTTCCGGCGGAGCGGCTGCGATCCGAGGATCTCGTGACGCTGCGCGCGCTGACGCGGCCGATGCTCGAGTTCCTGGCCCACTGCGTGAAAGCACGGCTCAACGCGCTGATCAGCGGCGGTACGGGCGCCGGCAAGACGACGCTCCTCAATGTGCTGTCCAGCTTCATCTCGGAGAACGAACGCATCGTCACGATCGAGGATGCGGCTGAACTGCAGTTGCACCAGGAGCACGTGGTCCGCCTCGAGACGCGGCCGCCCAACGTGGAAGGGAAGGGTGCGGTCCGGCAACGGCAGCTGATGGTCAACGCCCTCCGCATGCGCCCCGACCGCATCGTCGTTGGCGAGGTGCGCAGCGAGGAGGCGCTGGACATGCTGCAGGCGATGAACACCGGTCACGACGGATCGCTGACGACCGTGCACGCGAACACGCCGCGTGACGCGCTGACGCGCATCGAAACGATGATCGCGATGGGCGCGACCAACCTGCCGGAGCGCGCGATGCGGCAGCAGATCTCGTCGGCGATTCAACTGGTCGTGCAGCAGACGCGGCTCAGCGACGGGTCACGCAAGATCACCAGTATTTCTGAAATCACCGGCATGGAAGGCGACGTGATCACGATGCAGGAGATTTTCCTCTTCGAGAAGATGGGGATCACGCAGGACGGCAAGGTGATCGGCCGGTTCCGCGCGACCGGCGTCCGGCCGAAGTGTTGCGAGCGGCTGAAGGCGTCCGGGATCCATCTGCCGGCGGACATGTTCGAAGGCGTCACGGAGGTGCGGTGATGCTGCTGCCGTTTATCATCTTCGTGGCGGTGGCGGGGTCGATCATCGGCGGATATTTCGCCATCGCCCTTCTGCCCGGCGTGTTCGCGGCGCGGCGGCTCGATCGCCGCCTGCGCGACGTGGCAACCGACGACACGGCCGCCGATCCGATGGCCAGAGACGAGACCGTCCTGAAGCACGCGCTCGAGGGACCGCTGCCGGGCATTGACCGGCTGGTGTCTGGCACCGGCGCGGGCAAGCGCATGGCCCGCCTGATCGATCAGTCGGGCGTGCGCACGACGGCCAGCGGACTGGCGCTGATTACGATCGTCGCGGCCGCCGCCGCCGGCATCGTGACGTTCCTGTTTGTCCCGCAGCGGTATGCGCCGATCGGTGCGGCGTTGGTGGCCGGCATCACGCCCTTCCTATGGCTACTGCACAAGCGGTCGCAGCGGCTGAAGCGTTTCGAAGAGCAGTTTCCGGAGGCGCTCGACCTGCTGTCGCGCGCCATTCGCGCAGGTCACGCCCTGCAGACCGCGCTCGGCATGGCCGCCGAGGAGCTGCCTGATCCCGTCGGCCCCGAGTTCAAGAAAACGTTCGATCAGCAGAACTTCGGCCTGCCGCTTCGCGACGCGTTGAACGAGATGGCCGCCCGCATCGGCATCCTGGACGTGCGCTTCTTCGTCACCGCCGTCCTCATTCAGCGCGACACCGGCGGCAACCTCTCGGAGATTCTCGAGAACCTGGCGCACGTGGTGCGCGAGCGCTTCAAGATCCGGCGGCAGGTGCGTGTGCACACCGCGCACGGTCGTTTTACCGGGTACGTCCTGCTGGCGTTGCCGGCCGCGCTCGCGGTCGCGTTGTCGTTCATCAATCCCGAACACATGCAGGCGCTGTTTCGCGAGCGCATCGGCCAGATGATGTTGATGGGCGCGATCGTCATGCAGACCGTCGGATTCATCTGGATCCGGCAAGTCATCAAAATCGAGGTATAGCCCGTGACGATGCTGCTTCCGGTACTGGCGTTCGTGTGTGGCGCGCTGCTCATCACGGCGGCGGCGATGGCGCTCGCGCCCGGCGCCGCGGGGACGATCGAACGCCGACTGGGTGAAGTCACCGGGACGCGGGTCAAGGCGACCCCCGATGCGCCCGGCTACGAACGCGCGATGATCGACACGCTGAAAAAAGTCGGCGCGATGGCGCCGCAGTCGCGCTCAGAGATGGGGAAGCTGCAACGGAAACTCGTGACCGCCGGTTACCGCACCCACGAAGCCGTCGCGGTGTTCTTCGGGATCCGCCTCGGTTGCGCGCTCGTGATCTTCGCGCTGCTGGTGTTGCCCATCTTCGGCAAACCGAGCCTAATGCTTGCGCTGGTCGGGTGTGCGTTCGGGTACCTGCTGCCGAGCATGGTGCTCGGCCGCATGGCGAAGCGCCGCCAGCACCGCATTCGCATCGGGCTGCCGGACGCGCTCGATCTGCTCGTGGTCAGCGTCGAGGCTGGGCTCGGCCTCGATCAGGCGATCCAGCGCGTGGGCGCGGAACTCGACTTCGCGCACCCGGACCTGTCCGACGAGCTGCGATTGATCAACCTCGAGCTGCGCGCGGGCACAGGGCGCGTCGACGCACTGCGCAATCTCGCTGGGCGCACGGGCGTGGACGACATTGTGTCCCTCGTCGCGATGCTCGTGCAGACCGACAAGTTCGGTACGAGCGTGGCGCAATCCCTGCGCGTGCATTCGGACACGGTCCGTACGAAGCGGCGGCAGCGCGCAGAGGAGGCCGCCGCGAAGACCGGCGTCAAGATGGTGTTCCCACTGGTGTTCTGCATTTTTCCCGCGATCTGGGTCGTCACGATTGGCCCGGCGGTGATCAAGTTCATCCAGGTGCTCGTGCCGATGGCCCACCAATGAGCGCCGCCACCGCCCCGGCGTTCGCGATTCCGAACACGGCGCCGGCGCCGCCCGTGCCGACCTCGATCGCCCAGACCGGTCTGACGGCGGATCAGATCGAGCAGCTGATGATCAAGACGATGTACGGTGGCGAGGCGACCGGGCTGACGATCGCTGAACGGCTCCGCCTGCCGTACACGATGATCGAGCCGCTGATCGAGCGTGTGCGCGCCGAGCAGCTCGTCGAGGTCCGCGGAGCCACCGGTTCGGGATCAGCCGGCTATCGCTACGCGCTGACCGACGCGGGTCGCGGTCGCGCGCGGCAGTACCTCGATGCCAGCCAGTACATCGGCCCGGCTCCCGTCTCGCTGGCGAGCTACGTCGCGCAGATGCGCGCGCTGGCTGCCGCGCGCGTGTACATCGACCGCGAGCGCCTGCGCCACAGCTTCTCGCATCTCGTCGTCAGCGACCCGGTGCTGGAGCAACTCGGACCGGCGGTGAACGCCGGGAAGGCGGTGTTTCTCTACGGAGCTCCCGGCAACGGCAAGACCGTGATCGCGGAAGGCCTGGGCCGCGCGCTTGGCGGCGACATGTACATGCCGCATGCGATCGACGTGGACGGCCACACCCTCACGATGTTCGACCCGATCAATCACGACTCGCTCGAGGCGGATGCGGAGTCGTCCAGCGTGATCTCGATTGCGCCGCGCGATCGTCGCTGGGTGCGCATCCGGCGCCCGGTCGTCATGGTCGGCGGCGAGCTGACGCTCGACATGCTCGATCTGACGTTCAACCCGCTGGCGAAATTCTATGAAGCGCCGATCCAGCTGAAGGCAAACGGTGGCGTGTTCCTGGTCGACGACTTCGGCCGGCAGCGTATTCGTCCACAGGAACTGCTGAACCGGTGGATCGTGCCGCTCGAGAGCCGCGTGGACTATCTGACGCTGCACACCGGGAAGAAATTCCAGGTGCCGTTCGACGTGCTGATCGTGTTCGCGACGAATCTGGATCCCGCGTCGCTCGCCGACGAAGCGTTCCTGCGCCGCATCCCGTACAAGATTCCGATCACCGATCCGACCACCGACGAGTTCACGCGGATCTTCGACCTGAACTGCCGCCGCCGGAATCTACGCTTTCATCAGGTGATGGTGGCCTACCTCCAGCGCCGTCATTACGCCCCGCAGGGCCGGCCGCTGCGCGCGTGCCACCCGCGCGACCTGCTGGATCAGGTGACGGCGCTGTGCCGGTACCGCGGCATCGAGCCGGCCATCACGCGCGAGCTGCTCGATGCGGCGTGCGCGTCGTACTTCGTGGACGGGCTGAAGCCGGCGGCGCCTGTCGCCCCCCGGCGCAACGCCTCGCGCGCCCGCATGGAGGTGCATTGATGCGTGGCGCAGACGCCCCATGCACGACTGAAGTCGTGCGCCACATTGAAGTCGTGCGCCACACTGAAGGCGTGCGCCACCTCCTCAGTAGTGACCTGCTCGCACGCGCGGTGGTCGGCGGCCTCTTCACCGTGCTGTCGATCACCTTGTTCAAAGACTTCATCCGCACCGGTCACGTGACCGGGCTCCTGCTGCTGGCCGGCGAGTCGCTTGTCGTCGTGCTGACGATTGTGCGCCGCCGCGCGCTCGTGGTCGATCGCTCCGTGGTCGCCGCGCTGTTGACGACGATGTCACTGGTTGGACCGGCGCTGTTGAGGCCGATCGACGGATCGCCGCTGGCGCCGGACGCCATCACTGCGGTGTTGTCGGCCATTGGTCTTGCGCTCGTCGTGGTGGGGAAGATCGCGCTCGGCCGCAGCTTCGGCCTCGTTCCGGCAAACCGCGGCGTCGTCGTGCGCGGCCCGTACACGTTCGTGCGGCACCCGATCTACACGGGCTATCTCATCACGCATCTCGCGTTCGTGATGGCGCATCCCGCGGTCTGGAACCTATCCATCATCCTGCTCGCCGACACCGCGCTCATCCTGCGCGCGCTGGTCGAAGAGCGGGTCTTACGCGCCGATGCCGCCTATCAGCAGTACTGCCTGCGCGTGGGATGGCATCTGGTGCCGGGAGTGTTCTGATGCAGGTCGCGCTGATGAACGAACGCACACGCCAGTTCGTGGCCTCGTCGGTCGAGGTCGCGGGCACGAGGAACACGAGGCGGCGCGGCCTGCTCGGCCGCGATCGCCTGGACGAGACGTCCGCCATGCTGCTGGCGCCGTGCGCCGGCGTTCACACCGTCGGGATGCGCTTCGCGATCGACGTGATCTTCGTCGATCGCCAGGGCTATGCGGTGAAGGTCGTTCGCGATCTGAAACCGTGGCGCATCGCGCTGGCCTCTCGCGCGCACGCCGTGATCGAGATGCCGGCCGGGAGCCTTCGCTGGGGGCAAGTCCTGATCGGCGACCGCCTCTACCTCACGTCGGCGTCCACCGCCCTCTCAATGGAGCAGCAGGCCTCATGACCAGAGCCCGGCCGTTCCAGGCGTTGCAGAACCAAATCCTACGGTTGAGCAAGTAACCCCGGTTCCAAGAGGTATCCATGACGTTTCTCTTACTCATTTCGGCGACGGTGGCTGTGGGTGTTGGTCTGGTGGTGATGCGACGCAAGCGCAAGGCGGGCGACGTGGCATCGCGCTTGCTCTAGTTGTAAGCAGCGCTTCGCCCGGTGGTCGTTCTGGACAACCGGCAACCAACCTACCCCCCGAACGGGAGGCCTTTCATGCCTCCCGCTTCGCCTTGTACGAAGAACTGACTCTCGCGTGAGCACGCCGCTACACAGCGGGTGTCACTACGTCGTCAGTTTGATGGTGATCTGGACAGTCTTGCGAAACTTCACCGGCTCGCCGTTCGCCATCGCTGGACGGTAGCGCCAGGCTCTCACGGCGGTGAGCACGAGCGCGTCGTACGCCTGACTCACCGACCCGGTCATGACCGCTGACTCCACTGCGCCCGACTCATCGATGACGACCTCGAGTCTGCCGTTGCGCGGGATGGTCACCTTCCCGGGAAATGGCGGCAGCGTCTGGGCGACGATGACTGGCGGGGTCACGTTCGACTCGGCG
>JAYVMG010000570.1:0-6461 GCA_043759095.1 Acidobacteriota bacterium
GATTCTCGCTACCAGCCTGACGGCGTGCGCTCGGGGCGCGCGACGAGAAACATGGACCGCTACGTGATTCGCCGCGACGGCGATTCCATGCTGGTCGACTTACATCGGTGGATACAGTCGGACAAGGATCCCGCAGGTTGGGCGGCCGCGACGATCGCGATGTAGCGCGGGTGTTGGCTATGCGCCGCCCAGCACCCTGGAGGCGAGGTACCGCTTCCGCGCGCGCGCGACCAGGTCGGGCCTCGACAGATACAGCGCGATGTCGTGCATCTTGCCGTCAAGCTTCTCCGGCGCGAAGCCCAGCGCATATTGATGATGGAGTTCGTCAGCGACTTTCGCAAACGTGTTCGCGAGGTCGCGTGGCGACGTCAGCTCGAAGTATCCGCCACCGGTCGCGGCCGCAATCTTCGGCAGTCCCTCGTCGGGCTGTTCCAATGACGGCGTCCGTCCGGTGTTGCCGCCAAGCCCCCGTCCGCCGAGACCGCCGAACGCGCCAGGATTCATCCCGCGGCCGCGATCGTCGCCGCGTCCGCTGACCGTGGGCACGCCGTTCTGGCCCGCGAGCCCGATCGCGTAGACCATCACGTCCTCTTCCTCGGCGCGCTTCATCACGTCCTTCAGCGACTTGTTGTGATTCTGAAAGTTCAATGGCTGGTCCACGCCGTCGGTGAAGACCAGCACCACGCGGCGGCCCTTTTCAATCAGCAGTTTGTCGATCGCCCGGTCCACGGCGTTCCACAACGGCGTCGGCCCATCGTCCTGGAGATCGTTGCGGAGGATCTTGAGGAGCGTATCGCGATCCGACGTGAAGTCTTCCGGATCGATCTGGATGCTCTTGGCGAAGCTGCCGATGCGGGCTTTGTCGGTCGGGAACATCTCGCGGACGAACGCCTCGGCCGCGCGCTCCTCCAGATCGAAGTTCTGTTTCATGCTGCCGCTGCGGTCGAGCAGCATGATCAGGGTGATGGGCTGGATGTCGTTGGCAAACAGTGTCAGCGTCTGCCGCTTGCCGTTGTCGTCGATCGCGAAGACGTCCTGCTTGAGGTCGGGCTCGAGGCGTCCGCGGGCGTTGGTGACGGTAGCGTAGACGGCCACCGTCTTGTTGCCGGCAACGAACGTCGGCGGCTGCGTCTGCGGTGAGGCGATGATGACGCTGGCCGACGCCGCGACGAGCGCGGCAACACGACCAAAAGTGCGGCGCATGGAGAACTCCTTCGCTAGCGGCGCGGGAACTGATCCGGGTTGTTCGTGAACAGCGCGTCGATGCCGAGCTCGTACAGGAAGTGGGACATCTCGGCCTTGACCGACGGGTAACTGGTCTTCTCGTCGGCGCGGAACGTCCACGACGTGACAGTGAGGCCGGCGGCGTGCGCGCGCGCCACCATCTCCGGGTGCTTCGCGATCAGCTCTTTCTCGGGAGCGATGCCGGTCGCGAATCTCGCGAGCTCGCGGATGCGCGTCTCGGTGACGTCCTCGTCCTTCGACGTCAGGAACACGCGGGGGACGGTTGGCAGATCGACCGCGACGCGGCGGATCGCCTCCTCGTCGAACGACTGGATGATCACCGGCGTCGTCTTCAGCGATTCAGGTTTGTCGAGACCGTTCTTGCGGATGATGTCGACGAACAGCTTCACCTGATCGACGCCGCGCGACTTGTACAGCTCGGGCGACTTCAGCTCGGGGTAGAGTCCGGCCTTGCCGCGCACGAGATCGATCGCGTCCTGAAACGTCTGGATGTGCTGTCCCGCAAATTCGGGCTTGAACCATTTCCCTGCATCGAGGCTCTTGATCTCCGCCATCGTGAAATCGTTGCCGAGCCAGTGCTTGCCCGGCTGCCGCGTGCGGACGTCTGAGGACGGCCGATTCGGGAAGACGTCGGCGACGTTCGTCGTGCGCTCGAGCGTGTCGTCATGCATGCAGAACAGGACGTTGTCCTTCGACACGGCCAGGTCCGGCTCGACGAAGTCCGCTTTCTGTTCCATCGCCAGCTTGTAGGCCGCCGGCGTATGTTCCGGCGCGTAGCCTGATGCGCCGCGATGCGCGATCGCCTGTTTGGGTTTCGCCGGCTGCGCCAGGATTCCGGCGCCGGCAACCACGACGAGCGCGAGCAGGCCGGCGAGGAACAGGGAAGGCGAACGGGTGATGGTCGTCATAGTGCGCGGATTATAGCGCCCGGCAGGTCACGGTTGTGTGACGAACAGCGAGCCAGATTCATGCCGGCTCCTCTCGGACTGGCTCTTACGCGCAGCACTCCGGTCCGCAGCAACTCTTCGCCGCCGGCTTCGTCGCGCGAATGAACGCGCTCGCGAATGTGCCTTCCACCTGCGGCGCCATCGCGTCCACGTCGATGCCCGCCTCCGTCAGAAAGGCCCGCGCATCGTCGACGTTGTAGACGCGCCAGGATTCGACGTCCACGTCTGTGAAGCCGGCCGCGGTCAGTTTCGCGGCGTATTCCTTTTCCTCGAGCGCGCCGGCGATGCAGCCGACCCACAGCTCCATGTTGCGGCGGAGGTTCTCCGGCACCTCGCCGCGGACGACCACGTCGGAGACCGCAAAGCGGCCGCCGGGCTTGAGGACCCTGAAGGCCTCGCGCAGGACGGCGTCCTTATTGGTCGAGAGATTGATGACGCAATTCGAGATGATGACGTCCATCGACTGGTCGGGGAGCGGGATGTTCTCGATCGTGCCTTTCAGAAACTCGACGTTCGTCGCTCCCGTCTTGCGCTGGTTGTCGCGGGCGAGCGCCAGCATTTCGTCGGTCATGTCGAGGCCGTACACTTTGCCGGTCGGCCCCACGCGCTTCGCCGACAGCAGCACGTCGATGCCGCCGCCCGAGCCGAGGTCGAGCACCGTCTGTCCCGGCGCCAGCGTGAGCAGGGCGGTCGGGTTGCCGCAGCCCATGGAGGCGGCGACCGCATTGGCGGGAAGGCTGCCGGCTTCCGCATCCGAGTAGAGGTTGGAGGTGATCGGGTCCTCGCCGCCGCACGCCCGCGGGCCGCAGCAGCTGGTCGTGTTCGACGATTGCGTCACCGCCGTGGCAATGGCGCCGTACTTCTCGCGCACCGCCTGCTGGATGTCTGACATGTGCCTGCTCCTTCTGTATCTGTGAGAACGAATATATACAACCTAGGCGGGCCGTGTTACATTTGTCAAGACGAATATATGATCAAATCCCTGTCGGAGATGGAAACGCTCTTTAAGGCGCTGGCGGACGCGACGCGGCTGCGCATTCTGGGTCTGCTGCTGACCGGCGAAGTCTGCGTCTGCCACATCCACGAGAGCCTGAAGATTCCGCAGCCCAAGACATCCCGGCATCTGGCGTATCTGCGCCGCGCCGGGTTGGTCGAAACGCGACGCGACGGTCTGTGGGTGCACTATCGGATGGCCACGCTCGCCGATCCGGTGCTCGGTGCGATCGCCGAAGCGGTCCGCCATGCCCTCACTCATGTGGACGTCGTGCGCCGCGACGCCGTCCGCCTCGAGAAAAGGACGGGATGCTGTCTGCCGGCGCCTGGCGAAATGACCGCGTCGGCATGTTGCAGCGAGAGAGCGCCGGCTACGCACCGGTGATCATCGGCATTCGCAACTACGCCATCGTCACAGCGGCGTACTGGGCGTTCACGATCACCGACGGCGCGCTGCGGCTGCTGGTCCTCCTGCATTTCCACGAGCTCGGCTACACACCGGTGCAGCTCGCGTTTCTGTTCCTCCTCTACGAATTCTTCGGCATCGTCACCAATCTGGTCGGCGGGTGGCTTGCCGCGCGCACGGGGCTGCGCCTCACACTGGTGCTCGGCCTGGCGCTGCAGGTCGTGGCGCTCGGGATGCTCGCGCTGCTGAATCGCGAGTGGATCATGGCCGCATCGGTCGCGTACGTGATGGGCTGCCAGGCGTTGTCTGGGATTGCGAAGGACCTGACGAAGATGAGCGCGAAGAGCGCGATCAAGGCCCTGGCGCCGACCGGAGACGACGCAGGGCTGTTCAAGTGGGTGGCGTTCCTCACCGGGTCCAAGAACGCGCTGAAGGGTGCGGGGTTTTTCGTCGGCGGCCTGCTGCTCTCGACGCTCGGTTTCCGCGGCGCCCTGGCCGCGATGGCCATTGCCGTGTGCGTCGTACTCGTGTTCGTGCTCATCTCGCTGCCGGCGTCGATCGGTCAGGCCAAAGTGAAGCCGGCATTCAAAGGGATTCTCTCGAATTCACCGGGGATCAACCGTCTGTCGCTCGCGCGGATGGCGCTGTTTGCCGCGCGCGACGTCTGGTTCGTGGTCAGCGTGCCGATCTTTTTGTCGAGCGTGCTCGGCTGGACGTTTACGCAGGTCGGCGCATTTCTCGCGGTCTGGGTGATCGGGTACGGCGGTGTGCAGAGCCTGTCGCCCATCCTGCTCGCGCGGATCACGAACGGGCATGCGCCCGGCCCCTCGATGGCCATGACGCTCGGAGTCGCGCTTGCCGGCGTCACCGCGCTGATTCCGATTGGACTGCAACTCGGCGCGCCGCCGGCGTGGACGATGCTTGGCGGGTTGGGGCTGTTCGGGATCGTGTTTGCGTTGAACTCGTCGGTGCACTCGTATCTTGTGCTGGTGTACTCCGAGGCGGATCGCGTCTCGCTGAGCGTGGGTTTCTACTACATGGCCAACGCGGCGGGTCGCCTGATTGGGACGCTGCTGTCAGGCGTGCTCTACCAGCAGGCGGGCGTGACCGCGTCGTTGTGGGGCGCGGTCGTGCTGGCGGGCGCTGCCGGCGTGGGCGCGTTCTTCCTGCCGGCGGTGGAGAGCGCCGCGTCGTGGGCGGCGAAGAGCGACGACTGAACAGCCCACCGGATCGTCAGCCCCTAGACCCGAGTCCCCGGCTTGATCACCCCGTCCTTGGGCACGATGATCACGCCGTCGCGGATGTAGTATCCGTCGCCGTCGGCGCGCGGCACGCCGGCCTCGTTCACCAGATACGCGCCGTCGCCGATGCGCGCGTTCTTGTCCACGATCACGCGATCCAGTACGACGTCGCGGCCGATGCCGAGACGCGGCAGACTGCTTCTCGGCATCACCGGGTGGTCCGCTTCGTAATAGTCCGCGCCGAGCAACACCGAGCGCCGGATCGTGGCGCCGCTCTGAATGTTCGTGCGGATGCCGACAATCGATCCCTCGATCGTCGAGCGGTCGATGGAGCAGCCTTCGGCGACGATCGCGTCGCGCGCCGTGCATTCGTTCAACCGCGCGCCGGGCAGGAACCGCGCGCGCGTGTAGAGCGGCCGGCCCTGGTCGTGCAACTTGAACGGCGAGTCCGGGCGCGTCAGCATGATGTTCGCTTCGTAGAACGACGCGACGGCGCCGACGTCGGCCCAATAGCCGCGAAACAGATGCGCATGCACGTTGTAGCGCCCGAGCGCGGCCGGGATCAGCTGGCGGCCGAAGTCGGTGGCGCCGGCCTCCTCGATCGCCTCGAGCAGCACGTCACGCGTGAAGACGTAGACGCCCATCGACGCCACGAACGGCTTGTTCGCCACGAATCCGCGCACGGCCGCTTCGGGCGGAATGCTCTGGCCGATCTCGTCGAGACGCTCGCGCTTCGGCTTCTCCTCGAACGCCACGATCTGGCCTGTGCCGTCGAATCTGAAGATCCCCATCGCCGGCGCGTCGTCGATCGACACCGGCTGCGCGGCGATCGTGATGTCGGCGCCGCGATCGACGTGCGCGTCCACGAGCTCCGAGTAGTCCATCCGGTAAATGTGATCGCCCGCGAGGATGAGGTAGTAGTCGGCGTCGTAGCGCACGATGTGCCGCGCCGCCTGCCGCACGGCGTCCGCGGTG
Source organism: Acidobacteriota bacterium (assembly GCA_043759095.1). Lineage (GTDB taxonomy): Bacteria > Acidobacteriota > Vicinamibacteria > Vicinamibacterales > CAVVIG01 > CAVQFC01. The sequence goes on from JAYVMG010000570.1 coordinate 5,808, forward strand.
CCCTGATACCAGTTGGGGTTGTCCGGCGTCTGCTCGGCCGCCAGGATCTCGACGAATCCCTGGCTGAACGGGTCCATGCGGTAGGTCTGCGAGATGTGCCGGTTCAGCGACGCCGAGTTGAACTGCGTCAGCACGAAGATCCGGCGGATGTCGGCGTGCAGGCAGTTGCTGATCGGGATATCGATGAGGCGGTAGCTGCCGCCGATCGGTACAGCCGGCTTCGACCGCAACTGCGTGAGGGGAAAGAGGCGCGAACCCTGCCCGCCGCCCAGAATAATCGCGAGAACCTCGTTGTTCATCGGCATGCGCACATGAAGGGTAGCATTCACCCCTTCCACCGTGTAACAGCCGTGTAAACGGATCTGCTACACTTCCCGAGCCTATGGCCTTTCGACTGCTGCCGCGCGAGGAGAAGTTCTATTCCGATTTCCAGGCGCTCGCCGACGAGTTGAAGCGCGGCGCGCGTCTGCTCGAGGAGATGCTTGCGCCCGAGCGGCCGATCTGGGACAAGGCGGATGAAATCAAGGAAGTCGAGCACAAGTGCGACTACTTGACGCACGAGATCATCCAGCGGCTGAACCGGACGTTCGTCACGCCGCTCGATCGCGAGGATATTTTCGCGCTGGCGCGCTCGCTGGATGACGTGATGGACGC
>JAYVMG010000571.1:0-2431 GCA_043759095.1 Acidobacteriota bacterium
CCGCGCGCGGAGGAAATCTTCCACCTCGTGTGGGATGAAATCCGCCGGGCGGGATACGAGAAGAGCCTCAACTCGGGGATTGTGCTCACCGGCGGCGGCGCGATTCTCGACGGCATGCCGGAGATCGCGGAGCAGATTTTCGATCTGCCGATCCGCCGCGGCTGTCCGACAAGTGTCGGTGGGCTCTCCGATCATGTGAACAGCCCGACGTTTGCCACCGGCGTCGGTCTCGTGCTCTACGGCTATCGCAATTCGATGGGTGATGCGGCGCGCGCTCCGGTCGGCGCGGGCGCTCTGGTGCGGGCCGCGGGGCGGCTGCGCGGATTGTTCAAGGAATTTTTCTAGGAGGAGCGACGAATGGACGATTACACGAACGCCGGCGAGGAAGCCAAGCGGTTGAGACTGCGGCTCGACGAGGAAGGCAGCGCGGGCGCGCGCATCAAAGTTGTGGGCGTCGGCGGCGGCGGCAGCAATGCCGTGAACCGCATGGTGCAGGCCGGGTTCGAGGGCGTCGAGTTCGTCGTTGCGAACACGGATCTGCAGGCGCTGCGCGCCAACGCCGCGAGCGTGAAGCTGCAGCTCGGCGGAAAACTGACGAAAGGACTCGGCGCCGGGGCCGATCCGAACGTCGGCCGCCAGGCGGCGCTCGAAGACACGGAGAAGATCATCCAGGCGCTCGACGGCGCCGACATGATCTTCATCACGACCGGCCTTGGCGGCGGGACCGGGACCGGCGCGGCGCCGGTGATCGCCAGTCTGGCGAGCGAACTCGGCGCACTGACCGTGGCCGTCGTCACCAAACCGTTCAAGTTCGAAGGCAAGAAGCGGCAGATTCAGGCCGAGCGCGGCCTCGAGGCGCTGCGCGACTGTGTCGACACGATTATCACGATCCCGAACGAGCGGCTCCTGACGATCATCGATCGCACGACGTCGATGACCGACGCGTTCGCCACGGCCGACGACGTGCTGCGGCAGGCGATTCAGGGCATCTCGGATCTGATCCTCGTGCCGGGCCTGATCAACCTCGACTTCGCCGACGTGAAAACGATCATGGCCGGCATGGGGCTGGCGATGATGGGCACGGGGGTCGCGGAAGGTCCTGACCGCGCGATGGAAGCGGCGCGCCGCGCGATTTCGAGCCCGCTGCTCGAGGGCACGTCGGTGAACGGCGCACGTGGCGTGATCATCAACGTCACTGGCGGTCCCGACCTGTCGCTTGTCGAAGTGAGCGAAGCGTCGTGCATCGTGCAGGAGGCAGCCGACGAGGACGCCAACATCATCTTTGGCGCGGTCATCGATCCGGCGCTCAAGGGCAAGGTCAAGATCACCGTCATTGCAACTGGATTTGGCGCGCAGGCGAACGCGCGTCCGATCCCCTCGGCGGCGCAGACGCCGGTGGACATGTCGATGTACGCGGATCATGCGCGGATGCGCAATGATGCCGTCCCGTCGCCGGCGTCGATGCCGTCGGCGAGGCTGTCGATCGCGCGGCGTCCCTTGCTCGACTTGCCGATGGCGGCGAGCGGCGGTGGAGTCTCGATGGCGCCGCCCAGCTCAGCGGCTGCGTCCACCGGAGCCGCCAGTTCGACGCCGGCCACCAGATCGAGCGATCCCGACGCGATGCGTCCGCTGACGGACGCCGACGCGAACGTGTCCGATCCCGATTTTGACCTCAGTTCGACGTTTGACGTCCCGGCGTTCCTGCGGCGCCAGGAAGGCTGACCGCGTCCGGTCGGCGTTCCTATCTACGTAGAGGACGGCCTTAAGGCAGTCCCCTACAATGGTAAAGTAGATAAATCCACGGCACACGAGAACGCCGACGTCTGAGCCTGAGCGGCCGGACCCCTCGATCCGCCTGATCGGCTGCACCGCATGAAATCCTGGGAACAACGCGAACGCGCACAAGTCACCCTGTCGAAAGAAATCGGCTACGTCAAAAAGCCGCACGGCCATCGTCTGCGCGTGGCCCTCGCGTTTCCCAACACGTACTGGGTCGGGATGTCGAATCTCGGCTTCCAGACCATCTACCGCCTCTTCAATGCTGAAGACGACATCGTCTGCGAGCGGTTCTTTCTGCCGCCGAAGCAGGAACTGGCGGAGCTGTCGGCGGCGAAAACTCCGCTGGTGACCCTCGAGTCGCAGACGCCGGTCAGCGACTTCGACATCATCGCGTTCTCGGTGTCCTTCGAGTGGGACTACGTGAACGTGCTGACGCTGCTGCGCCTCGCCGGCATTCCCAGCTACGCGACGGAACGGTCGCCGCGGCATCCGCTGATCGTCGTCGGCGGCGCGGTGACGTTCGTCAATCCCGAACCCCTCGCGCTGTTCGCCGACGTGATTGCCGCAGGCGAAGGCGAGGTGCTCGTGCCCGGCCTGCGCCGCGCCGTGTCGGCCGCCACCAGCCGCGACAATCTCCTCGAGCTCCTTGCCG
>JAYVMG010000572.1:0-6452 GCA_043759095.1 Acidobacteriota bacterium
CGCAGTACGGTGTCGCGCGCGCTGCTGATCCCCGGAACGACGGTGACGCCGTTCGTCCTCGGACAGTTCAACCTCACCAGCCACGGCTCGTCGACCTCGGACTTCACGATCGCCATCGACGGGCTGCGCGTGAACAACCTGTGCGGCAGCGGCCAGTTCAGCGGCTTCTACATGAACGACGCGAGCGTGCAGGAGCTCACCTACAGCACCGGCTCGGAATCCGCCGAAATCCAGAGCAGCGGCATTCGCGTCAACAGCGTGCCGAAGGACGGCGGCAACAAGTTCTCCGGCTCCTTCTTCGTGCAGGGCCGCGGCAGCTCTCTGCAATCGGACAACAGGACGGACGCGGTCAAGGCGGCGGGCCTCACCCTCGCCGGGACGGCCTACAACTACCAGGTCAACCCGTCGTTCGGCGGCCCGATCGCGAAAGACAAGGCGTGGTTCTACTTCACGTACAAGTACGAGGACCAGAAGGTCTTTGTCCCCACCGCGAAGTTCGCCGACGGCAGCCCGGCGTATCGGAATTACATGGGCAACTACAGCGGCGTCGGCCGCGTCACCGTGGCGGCATCGAGTAAAGACAAGGTTCGTCTGTACATCGAGAAGCAGTTCAACGGCGAATTCTTCAACGGCTTCAACACTTATGCGGTAACCACGCCGGAAGCGTCGACCGACGCGTTCGGTCGCGGCTGGATCCCACAGGTCCGTTGGACGCGCGCACAGTCCAACAAGCTGCTGCTCGAGGCCGGTCTCGCCTACTACACGCAGCCCTACGAGCAGAACTGCTCCGCGATCGCGCCGGCGGGCGCGTTGCCGCACCTCAACGGCTCGACCGGGCTCCTGACCGGCCGCTGCGGCTATGTGATCCCGGAATACAAGAGCACGACCAAGGACTACAGCTCGATGGCCTCGGCGAGTTACGTCACCGGCTCGCACGCCATGAAGTTCGGCTTCACGGATGGCTGGGGCGAGAACTCGCGCACCTTCGCGCCGCGCGCCAACATCAACACGCTGATCACGCTCAACGGCATCGTCCCCGGCGTGAACGACTTTCCGGTGCAGGTCGCGGTCTACAACACGCCGACCACCGGCATCCAGAATGTCAACAGCGACCTCGGCATCTACGGCCAGGACGCGTGGACGATGAAGCGACTGACGCTGAACTACGGCGCACGATTCGACCATTTCAACGCCTCGGTTCCCGCGGAGTCGGCGCCGGCCTCGACCTTCATCGCCGCCCGCGACTTCCCGGCGATTCCGAACGTGCCGAACTGGAACGACTGGTCGGTACGTTTAGCGGCTGCCTACGACATCACCGGCGACGGCAAGACCGCGTTCAAGGCGAGCGCCGGCAAGTACGTTGCCTCGCAGGCGGCCGGCTTCGCGCAGACGTTCAACGGCATGAACGGCGCGACGCAGACCCGCAGCTGGAACGACGCCGACCGGAACAACAGCATCCTCGACGCGGCCGGCAACATTCAGGTCAACGAGATCCTCGGCGGCACCTCCAACTTCGGACAGATTACGGTCCGTCCGGATCCGAGCCTGGCGCGCGGCAACAACTGGGAGTACAGCGCGCAGGTGCAACGCGAGGTCATGCCGCGGACATCAGTCACCGTTGGTTTCTATCACCGCGATTTCTACAATCTGCAGGTGGCGGACAACCAGAACCTGACCACAGCGGACTGGACCGCGCTCTCCGTGGCGACCCCGACCGACACGCGCCTGCCGCTCTCCGGTCAGGCGATTCCGCTCTATAGCCTCAACGCGAATAGAGTCGGCATCGCCACGGACAATCTGCTGACGTACTCGACACAGAACAAGACGACCTACAACGGCTTCGAGGTCAGCGCGAATACCCGTCGTGACAAGTTCATCCTTTTTGGCGGCATCACGACCGATCGCCTCATCACGAGCAACTGCGACGGCTCGGGCGCGACGGACGGAACCTCGGGTCGCGACAACCCGAACGGCCTGCGGTTCTGCGAGTCGGTGAGGGCGACCTCGGGCCAGCCGGCCGGAATATTCCGGACGACCGTGAAGGCGTCGGCCGCCTATTCGTTCCCCTACGACATCCAGGTCAGCGGATCGTTCGCGTCGATCCCTGGTCCGGCCGTTGCTGCCAACTACACGGTCACGTCCGCGATTGCGGGCCGCCCGATCGTCGGAGCAACCACGGGCGCGGCCACTATCGGGGTGAATCTGGTTGAGCCGAACACCGTGTTCCTCGACATCGTGAATCGTCTGGACCTGCGCTTCGGCAAGACATTCCGGTTCAACAACGTCAAGATTCAGGGCTTCGCCGACGTGTTCAACGTGCTGAACGCAGGAACGGTGCTGACGGTCAACCAGGCCTACGCCGCCGCAGGGACCAATTCCTGGCTCAGACCGCTCACGATCATGGACGGACGCTACGTCCGGTTTGGTCTGCAGATGAATTTCTGAGGCTGGACATCCGAGGATTTAGCTGAGGATTTCAGGGCCGCCCGCGGAAACGCGTGGCGGCCCTTTTTTTAGTGCCCTTCGTGTTCCTTGCGGTATTCCTCATCCGCGACGATCTTGTCCTTGTTCGCGCTGATCTGACGTTTCCGCGAGCCCAGCGCGGACGCCGCTCGTGATTCTGACGAACTGACGGCAAACCCCGACATCAGCTTCTCCAGATCGACACCGCGGCACGACGGGCACTGCGGCGGCGCGTCCTGCGCGCGTACCAGCGCCTCGAATTCCTTCCCGCACGTCTTGCAGTGAAAATCGAAAATTGGCATAGCTGATCTCCGTCCGTAGGTGGCTTACTGGGGAAGCGTCGCGAGCACCCGCCGCGGGTCGATGCGCCAGACGTTGCCGGCCTCGAGGTTGGATAGCCAGATCGACCCGAGCCCGACGCGGACGGCGTCGCCGCCCTTGCCGGTGAACTGCTGCGCGACGGTGTTCGTGGACGGATCGATGCGCGACAGCGGGTACTCGAACGCCGTCACCCACACCGACCCTTCGCCGACCGCGATGTCGCCGCCGCCGCCCGGGACGCCGACCGCGATCGTCGCGACGACTTTGTTGGTGGCGGGATCGATTCTCGACACGCTGCCGTCGCCCTGATTCAGCACCCATATGGCGCCGCCGCCCGCGGCGATGAAGCGCGGCGTCTTGCCGACCGCGATGGTCTCGACAATCAGGTTGGTCTGCGGATCCACGCGCATGACGAGATTCTTCTCGCTGCTCGTGACCCACAGCGCATCTTCGCCGTACGTGAGTCCGAACGAGCCCGGCGCCACGTACACCTCGGCGACGATGGCGTTGGTCGCCGGGTCGATGCGCGCCAGCGTGCCCTTGGTGTCGATGACGATCCAGATGCTGCCGCCGCCGGCGGCGATCGATCCTTCGCTGTTGCCGATCGTCATCGGGATGGTCGCGGTGATGCTGCCTGTCTTGAGATCGACGCGCGAGAGTGTCTGATCGCCGCAGTTCGGCACCCACAGGCTGCCAAACCCCGGCGTCAAGCCCGAGCAGGGACGCGTGCCGACCGGAATCGTCGCGACGACGGCATTGGTCTTGGGGTTCAACCGAGCGACGCTGTCCTTCGGCTTGTTCGAGACCCAGACCTCCTCGTCTATCGCGATCCAGTCCGGCGATCCGGCGTACGGAAACACCGCGTCCGGCTGCAGGCGCTCGATGGGGATCTTGACGCCCTGCGTCGTGACGCCCGGCTTGGGCGGCCGCGGCGTCTGGACAAGGGCGGAGCCCACCAGCAACGCGATTGTAATTTTCAGCATCTGGTCCAGCATAATAGCGCGGCATGATTCGTCGTACCAACGTCTTACGGTTTGGGTGCCTGCTTCTGGCTGCGCTGCCGCTCGCATGGCAGATGGCCGCTGAGGCGCGTCAGGCGCCACAGGCCTCCGAGTACTTCGAGACCGCCATTCGGCCCGTGCTCGTCGCCAACTGCTACGACTGCCACGCCGAGGAGCGGATGGGCGGCCTGCGGCTCGACTCGCGCGAGGGGCTGCTCAAGGGCGGCAAGTCCGGTCCCGCGCTGGTGCCAGGCGATCCCGACAAGAGCCTGATCATCCAAGCCGTCCGGCACACGCGCGAGACGCTCAAGATGCCAAAGGGCGGCCGGCTGAAGCCCGCGGAAATCGACGCGCTGACCGAGTGGGTGAAAGCGGGCGCGGTGTGGCCCTCCTCGGCGGCTGATTCGACGGCAGCGCCTGGCTCGCCGGTCGCTTCCGAGAGTAAGCCCGCGGCGTCGCCGGCGTCGCCGGCGTACGTGATCAAGCCGGAGCAGCGCGCGTTCTGGTCGTTCCAGCCGATTCACGTGGCGCCGGCGCCCGCCGTGTCGCACACGTCGTGGCCGAAGACCGACATCGATCGGTACGTGCTCGCGCGCCTCGAGCGAGCCGGGCTCGCGCCGGTCCGCGCGGCCGATAAGCGCACGTTGATCAGGCGAGCCACGCTGGACCTGATCGGCCTGCCGCCGACGGCCGACGAGATCGACGCCTTCGAGAAAGACGAGGCGCCCGACGCGTTTGCGAAGGTGGTCGAGCGGCTGCTGGCTTCGCCGCGCTACGGCGAAACCTGGGGCCGCCTGTGGCTCGACGTGGCGCGTTACGGCGAAGACGACTACCGTTCGCTCGACCCGAAGCGGCGCGGCTACAATCCGTACCCGAACGCCTATCTCTACCGCGACTGGGTGATCAAGGCGTTTAACGACGATGTGCCGTACGACCAGTTCGTGCGCGCGCAGCTGGCCGGCGATCTCCTCGGCGACCCGGCAACCCGAGCCAGGACGCTGCCCGCGTTGGGGTTCCTGGGGCTCGGTCCGTGGTACTACGACAACGGCGCGGTCGAAATCACGCGCGCCGACGAGCGCCACGATCGTGTCGACGTCGTGTCGCGCGGATTCCTGGGGCTCACGGTCGGCTGTGCCCGGTGCCACGACCACAAGTACGATCCGATTCCGACGAAAGACTACTACTCGCTGGCCGGCGTGTTCCTGAACACGTCGTACCATGAATACCCGCAGGTCCCGAAGAGCGTCGTCGATGCGTTCGCGCTACAGGACAAGCAGATCGAGAAGAAAGAAAAGCTTCTCGGCGAATTCACAAAAATCGAGTCGACACAGCTGGCCGAGACGCTTGCCCTGCAGTCGTCCAAGTACATGACGGCGGCCTGGAGGGTGCTGGGCGAGCCAAAAGACGAGATCGCAAAGGTGGTCGACCGCGAGAAGCTCGACTACGAGTTGTTCGATCGCTGGCTGAAGTTCCTCGCGAAGCCGCCGCGTTTCTATCCGCACCTGACCACGTGGCAGGACATGATCAAGGGCGGCGGCAGTGCGGCGGAGGCGAAGAAACTGGCCGACGAGTTCCAGGCGCTGCTGCTCGACGTGATGTTCGACCGGAAGGAACTCAAGGAAGAGAACGACGTCATTGCGGCCAAGGCCCTGGTCGGAACGAAGAAGAAGGAGCCCGGCAAGCTCCCGAGCGATTTCGTCACCAACGACGACTTCTGTCCAGGGTGCGGACTCGAGTTGAAGAGCCTGTCGGTCGAACGCAACAACCTGTGGACCGACGTCTTTGAGCGCGACCTGCAGGACGGGTTCGATCCGACGCAGCCGTCGGAGCGCATCAAGCCGGGGCTGCTCGCGTTCCGCGGCTGGGGGCTGGAACGGCAGTTGAGCGCCGACCGGCGCGTGTACGTCGACGCACTGCGGGCAGACATCAAGACGCTGCGGAAAGCGCAGCCGCCGAAATACGCGTTCGTCCACGGCGTGGCCGACATCGAGAGGCTCGTGAACCTCAAGATCAGCAAGCGTGGCAGCCCGTACAACCTCGGCGATGAAGAGCCGCGCCATTTTCTGTCGGTGCTCTCCGAGGGCGATCCCGCGCCGTTCACGAAAGGCAGCGGACGACTGGAACTGGCCGATGCCATCCTCCGCCAGCCGGTGTCCACGCGCGTCATCGTCAACCGGGTCTGGAAGGGACACTTCGGGACCGGACTGGTCGACACGCCGAGCAACTTCGGCGTGGCGGGCGAGCGGCCGACCAACCCGGAACTGCTCGAGTATCTGGCGCAGCGGTTCGTCGATCAGAAGCTGTCGATCAAGCAGCTCCACCGCGACATCATGTTGAGCGCGGTGTACCAGCTTGGCGCCGAGCATGTGGCGGCGAACTTCGAGAAAGACTCCGGCAACCGGCTGTACTGGAGGGCCGACCGGCATCGGATGACGGCCGAGCAGATCCGCGACTCGCTGCTGTTCGTGTCCGGCGCGCTCGACGACAAGATGGGCGGACCGTCGACGGCCCTGTCGCCCTCGTTCGCCCGCCGTACGATCTACGGCAAGGTCAGCCGGTACAAGCTGGACGACTACCTGCAGCTGTTCGACTTTCCGAGCCCGAATCTCTCCGCCGAGCGGCGGTTCACGACCACCGTCCCGCTGCAGCGGCTGTTCTTCATGAACA
>JAYVMG010000573.1:0-2425 GCA_043759095.1 Acidobacteriota bacterium
GCGCCGCCTGCACCTGGACAGCGGCAGCAAGCAGCACTCCGACCAGCGCGACGGTAGACACGAGGGCGGCCGGGGATCGGGCGGTCACGTTACTTGAAGTCGCGCCTGGAAAAGACCAGCGCCGAGATCGACAGGAGGATGGCGATGTACAACGCGGCGTAGGCGGTGGTCATCATCAGGTAGCCGATCGGCACGGGCACGCCATGCACGACGTCGCTCTTGATGTCGAACTGCGACAGGTTCGGGAGCACCCAGTACAGCCCGCGCGCGACGCGCGCGGCGGCAGGCGAATCGACCACCTGCTGAACATTCTTCAGGTCACCGCTGAAGTGACCGACGATGTAGAGGCCGAAGGTGAGCGCGGCGGACAGCATCGGCGACGAGAACGTCGAGAAGAACAGCGCGACCGACGTCACGAGTGTCAGCTCCACCAGAATGAGGAACACCACTTTCAGCAGCGCCGGATCGAGCGCCGGCGCATCCCACACGCTGCGGACCTCAGGCGCAACGCCCCACGACATGTAGGCGAGCACCAGGTAGAGCGCCAGCGCCATGACGCCGACGTTCACCGCCAGCGTCAGCACCAGACCGAAGAACTTGCCGACGACGAGCTGTGCGCGGGTGATCGGCTTGGCCAGCAGCGCGTAGATGCTGCGGCGCTCCACTTCTTTCGACACCAGGCCGATGCCGATGAAGACGGCGATGAACAGTCCGAAGATCGACGTCGCCGACAGCCCGAGGTCCTTGATGATCTTGACGTCCTGCCCCGCCGTCAGCTGGCCGATCAGATACGACGAAGCGGTGAGCAGCATCGCGAACAGCACGAGGTTGTAGAGCACCTTGTCGCGCACCGATTCGCGGAAGACGTTGATGGCGATCGCGCCGGTCACTCTCATGACGCGCGCCCGTCCGTGTCTTCAAGCCCGCGGCGCGTGGACAGCACGTCAGCGGTGGTCACGCTTTCCACGAACACGTCTTCCAGGGTTTCACGAAGCGGATTGAGCGCCGTCAGATGCGCGCCCCCCGCTGTCAACTCCGCGAGCAGGCGCTCCGGCGGCGGGTCGAGCGGCAGTTCCAGCGTGTAACGTCCGTCGCTGATGCGGACGGCGCTCTTGATTCGCGGTGCAATCGACGCAATCAGCGCCTCGCTGGCGCCGGCCACGACCACTTCCCAGCCGTGCGCGTGCAGGGCCAGCATGTCGGTCAACCGCCCCGACGCGACGAGCCGTCCCTTGGCGAGAATCGCCACGCGATTGCACAGCGCTTCCGCGTCGCTCAGCACGTGGGAGCTGAAGAACACCGTAGACCCGGCGTCGCGGAGACGCAGAATCAACGCGCGCACATCCCGCCGCCCGAGCGGATCGAGCCCCGACATCGGTTCGTCGAAGATCACGAGTTCGGGGTTGTTGATCAGCGCCTGCGCGATGCCGACGCGCTGCAGCATGCCTTTGGAGAACTTGCGCAGCTGGAGGCGGCGTTCGGCGCCGATGCCGACCTCGTCGAGGAGACGGCTGACGCGCGCGGTGCGCTCGGCGCCGCGAATCCCGAAGAGTCCTGCGAAGTACACGAGCAGCTCCTCCGCGGTGAGGTAGTCGTAGAAGTACGGATTTTCCGGCAGGTAGCCGATGCGCCGCTTGACCGAGAGATCGCCGAGCGGCCGGCCGAGGATTTCCGCGTAGCCACTGGTCGGGAACACCAGCTGCATCAGCAGCTTCAGCGTGGTGGTCTTGCCGGCGCCGTTTGGTCCGAGAAACCCGAACACCTCGCCGGCTTCGACGTCGAGCGTCAGGCGATCGAGCGCGCGGTACGGGCGCTTGCGCCAGAATCCGACCGCGTAATCCTTTGTCAGCTCGTGAGTGGCAAGTGCTGGCACGTCATTTTGAAGTGGCGCGTTGGAGTTCGTACGCGATCGCCTGATCGAAGTACTGCGGCGGCAGCGCGCCCTCAACCTTCACGCCGTTGATGAAAAACGTCGGGGTGGATTTGATGCCGAGCTGGCGGCCGAGGGCCACGTCGCCCTTTACCAGGCTCAGCGTGATTTGGTATTTCTCGTCGAAGTCAGCGACCTGTCCGATGTCGCGCGCCGCTTGGCGCACGGACGGCGGCGTCATTGCCGGCTGATGCGTGTACAGCCATTCTTCCATCGCTTCAGTTTTGTTGTGGGCTCGCGCGAGCCGCACGGCGACGGCCGCTTCGCAAGCCGCCGAATGAATCGTCTGGCCGAGGGCCTCGTTGCAATCGCGGTTGAGCGGGTAATCCTTCATGACCAGTTTTACCTGGCCCGGATGCTCGGCCTCGTACTTCGCAAAGATCGGCTTGTACTGCAGATACGACTGGCCGCAGGCGGGACACTGGAAGTCGTTGAACTTCACGACCAGCACCTTGGCGCCCTCAGGCGGGACGATGAGCGGCACGCGCGGCTGCG
>JAYVMG010000574.1:0-6435 GCA_043759095.1 Acidobacteriota bacterium
TTGTCGCCGGAGTCGAGACGGCCTTTCCAGCCGCTCGGGAGCGCGCCTGGCCCGGCCACCTTCTTGTCGGGGTCGCGCGCTGCGCCATGCGACGCAGGAGACTGTGCGAAGACGGCGCTCACGCCGAGCACCGCCAGGGTCACCGTTACAAGCACCCGCCGCATGAACACTCTCCTCCACCTTGGCGACGATTCGCCATCTCAGTGTACCGCCATGTCGCCGCGCTTCTGCGCCGACCGGTTCAGAAGATCAGTTTGAATCCCATCTGCACCAGTCTCGGCTCCGCGGCGGAAGTGACGGTGCCGAAGGTCGGGTTGCCGAGGACAGTTCCGACACCGGTGAACTGCGTATGGTTGAAGGCGTTGAACAGCTCGAGACGGTACTGCGCTCCGAACCGGCTGCTGATTTTGAAATTCTTGAAGATGCCGAGGTCCGTCAGATGGACCCCAGGCCCCCTGACGACGCCGTTCGGTGAGCTGCCGAACTGATTCACCGCCGGCTGCGCGAACGCGGCCTTGTTGAACCAGTCGTTGACCGTCTGCGGACCGACCGGGTCGCCGACCAGGTCGGGCCGCAGCGAGCCGCCTCCGAACGAGTTCGAGCTCGTCGCGGTGGAGGTGATCGTCAGCGGCACCCCGGTGGCGTATCGCGTCGAACCGGTGATCTCCCACCCGCCGAGCAGGTTGTAGAGCAGCCCCGACGCGTTCCGGAACAGCGGCAGGTCCCAGACGTAGTGGATGCCGAAGATATGCGTGCGATCGTAGTTGGTGATCGCGCGCTCGGCGGCCAGATTGCGGATGTCCTGCTGGGTCGCGCCACGATCGGCCGAGGCATCCGAGACGACTTTCGAGAGCGTGTAGTTGGCGTTGACCTGGATGCCCGCCTGCATGCGCCGGGACAGGCTGACCTGAAGCGAGTTGTACTGTGACGTGCCGGTCGTCGAGCGGAAGTTGATGTTGCCGTAGCCCGGGTACGGGCGCGCGGCGTTGCTCGGCGACGCCGTGCCGGGCGGCGTCTGGTTGATCTGCTGGTTCCACAGCAGATTTCGCCCCTGACTGCCGACGTACGCGGCGTCCAGGTTGATCTGGAACGGCAGCTCGTGCTGCACGCCGATGCTGTACTGGTGCGTCCTGGGAATCTGGAAGTCAGGACTCATCGCGATCAGGTTCGGCACCAGCGTCTCGTTGTTCCTCTGGGCGCCTCCGGCCGGATTCTGCAGCGTCGGAACCGTCGTGCCCGCGGCGTTGAACGCCGCGCTGAACGCAAACGGAGGGTTGACGAACGCGTTCTGCAGCGCGATGCCGACCAGCGTGCGATCGAAGTACATCCCGTAGCCGCCGCGAATCGCCGTCCGGCTGTCGTTGAACGGCGTCCATGAGAACCCGGCGCGAGGCCCGAACGTGTCCGCGTGGCTCTGGACGACGCGCCGGCCATACGGCGAGTTCTGACCCGCAATGACGAGGCCGTTGAGCGGATCGCCGGTGCCTGGGACGCGCAGGTTGGCGCTGCTGATCTGGTAGGCCTTGCTGCGATCGAACAGACTCGGATCGAAATTCGTCAGGATGTTCTCGGTGTCGATCGGCTGCAGGATGTACGACCAGCGAACGCCCAGGTTCAGCGTCAGGTTGGACCGCACCTTCCAGTCGTCCTGCGCGAACAGCTCGGTCATCTGAAAGCGGAGGTGCGAGGTGATGTCGATGTTGTTTTCCGTGTACGACGATGCTCGACCGAGCAGGAAATCCGCAAACGCATCACCGGCCGAGGTAAAGGTCGCGTTGGTGGTGCCCGGGAAATTGAACGCGCCGTTGGTTCCGCCCGCCGCATTTTCGTTCTTGAATTCGTACGAATACAGGAAGCCGGCCTTCGCCGCGTGTCGGCCCATCGTCCGGGTCAGGGTGTCCTTGATGCGATGCGATCCGTAGGTGTTGTCGTACGGACCGAAGAAGTTCCAGCCGCCGTAGCCGCCGCTGCCGAAGCTGATGCCGGGCAACAGCCCGTCGCCTGGCGCGCCCTTGAAGACCTTGGGCACCGCCGTGTCGCGCGCGGCGTTGCCGGTGATCTCACTGAGAATCGCGCCGCGGCTGTAGTTGTACGAGAGCTCGTTAAGGGTGTGCGATCCGAGGATCGCGTTCCACGTACCGACGGCACTCCGCCCAGGGTTATCGGTTTTGGTGTTGGCCACCCCGGGAAACGCCGCATTGGCGGTACCGAAGATCTCGCCGAACGGCTCTTCCGACGGGATGGTGTCGAAGATGACGCGGCCGTACACACTGTGGTTGCTCGAGAGGTGATAGTCGACGCGCGCCAGCTCTTCGCGGAAATTGCGAATCTGCGGAGTCGAGGTCGAGAAGTTGCGGTTGCCGCCGAGCGCCGCCGGATCGGCGTTGGCGTCCGGAAAGCGGTTCAGCAGCGCCTTGGCCAACGGATCGATCCGATTCGCCGGAATCAGGTTGCCCGGAAACGGCAGCCCGCTGGTCGGGTCGATGATCGGGGTCGAGAACTCCGAGAAGTCTCCGGCGCGCTGCCTGGCGGTAGGGACGCGGGTATTGGCGACGCCGCCGCCGCGAACCGATCGGATGCGCCGCGCCTCCTCGGCCCAGAACAGGAACAGCTTGTCCTTCTTGAGCGGCAAGCCGGCCGTGGCGCCGAAATTGTGATAGCTGAGCGGCGTCGGATCAGGCTTGCCGTCGTTGTTGAAGTCGATGAAGTTGAACGGCCCTCGCGCGTCGAACGCGTCGTTCCGCAGAAATTCGAAGACCGAGCCGTGCACCGCATTGGTCCCCGACTTGGTGACGACGTTGACCTGTGCGCCGCCGCTGCGGCCGAACTCCGCGCTGTAGTTGGAGCGAAGGATTTTGACCTCGCTCACCGCATCGACGTTGACGTAGTTGATCAGCGCAAGGTTCGAGCCGACGTCATTGTTGTCGGCGCCATCGATCATCCAGTTGTTCTGGCTCGAGCGGTTGCCGTTGACGAAGACGCTGGTCAGCCCCGACAGCCCCACGCCCAGCGTGCTGCTCAGCGTTGACGAGACGCCAGGCTGCATCGCCACCAACTGAACGATATTGCGTCCATTGAGCGGCATCTGCGACACCTGGGTGCTGTTGATCAGCGTGCTGATCTCGGACGTTTCCGTCTGGACCGTTGGCGTCGCGCCGGTCACTATGACCGTTTCGCTGATCGCGCCGGTCTGGAGCGTGGCATCGACCCGCAGCCGATCCGCGACGTGCAGCTCGAGGTCGGCCCGCACGAACGTCTTGAAGCCGGACAGTTCGACGGTGACGGTATACCGCCCGATCGGCAGCTGCGCCGCGACATATCCGCCGGTGGCGTCGGTGACGCTGATCGATTCAGCGTTGGTCCCGATGCTGCGGACCTTGACGGTGGCTCCTGGGACGACCGCTCCGCTCTGGTCTTTCACCAGCCCCGTAATGGTTCCCGTGGTCTCCTGCGCGGCCGCGCCGACATGGATCGCCGCCACCAGCAACATCAGCAGTCCGAGCCTTCGCATGCGTGAATCTCCTTGTGCGGCACGTGGGGGCGCACGCCGCTCGTCCCGCCCGGCGCGGGGTGCCCTCCGGCACCAGGCTCGAGCCGCCGGCACCTAGTCTCCGCAGCTTATCATTCTCGTCGCGGAGCAGTCCTTGCTGTCCGGAGGGGCTGAACCACGACACCAGCCTGACATGCGCTCAATCCCGAGTAGACTGCATTCGCCAATGACCCTCAGCGCCGGGACACGACTGGGGTCGCACGAGATTCTCTCGCTGCTCGGCAGCGGCGGGATGGGCGAGGTCTATCGCGCCCACGACTCGAAACTGAAGCGCGACGTCGCGATCAAAGTGCTGCGGGACGCATCAGTGTCCGACCCCGATCGACTCGCGCGATTCCACCGCGAGGCAGAACTCCTCGCCGCCCTCAACCATCCGAACATCGGCGCGGCATACGGGCTCGAAGAGTCCGGCGGCGTGACGGCGATCGTGCTCGAGCTCGTCGAGGGCGACACGCTGGCGGACCGGATCGCGCGCGGCCCCGTGCCGATCGACGAAGCGCTGCCGCTGGCCCGCCAGATCGCGGACGCCCTTGATGCCGCCCACGAGCGGGGCATCGTCCATCGGGATCTCAAGCCGTCGAACATCAAGATCACCCCGGACGGGAGGGTAAAAGTCCTGGACTTCGGCCTCGCGAAGATGCTGGAGCACGAGGGCGCGGCCGGGGCGCTGACGATGTCGCCCACGCTGAGCGTGCATGCGACG
Organism: Acidobacteriota bacterium; assembly: GCA_043759095.1. Classification (GTDB taxonomy): domain Bacteria; phylum Acidobacteriota; class Vicinamibacteria; order Vicinamibacterales; family CAVVIG01; genus CAVQFC01. The sequence continues at coordinate 4,254 of JAYVMG010000574.1, forward strand.
CGTGCCGGCGTGATCCTCGGAACCGCGGCGTATATGAGCCCCGAGCAGGCGCGCGGCAAGCCGGTCGATCGGCGCACCGACGTCTGGTCGTTCGGCTGCGTGCTCTTCGAGATGCTCACGGGCCGGCGAGCGTTCGATACCGGCGACTCGGTGTCGGATGCCATCGCGACGATTCTGACGAAGGAGCCCGACTGGACCCTGTTGCCGGCGGCGACACCCGCGAGGATTCGCGAACTGCTCGCCAGGTGTCTCAGAAAAGATGCGGCGCGGCGTTTACGCGACATCGCCGACGCGCGTCTGGAGATCGACGATGCGCTGTCGGCGCCTGGCGGGCAGCCGCCGGAAGCGTCCCCGCCGCCGCGGCCGCGATCGCGGCACCTCGTGTTTGCCGGCCTTCTCGGCGTCGGGGTCGGCCTTGGCGTCGCGCTCGCATTGACGTTGTGGCGGGTGCAGCGTCCGTCCGATCCTTCGGCACCGGCGATGCGCTTCATCGTCGAGACACCGCACCTCACGAGCTCGCGTTCAGCAGGTGCATCATCAGTCGCGCTCTCGCCGGATGCCACCCAACTCGTCTACGCCACCGAGGCAGGCCCTCTTTACGTTCGACGCCTTGACCAGCTCGAAGCGCGACAGATTCCGGGAACCACAGACGCGCTCGCTCCGTTCTTTGCGCCCGACGGGCAGTCTGTCGCCTTTGTCGCCGCGGGCCAGTTGCAGAAGGCGCTCGTTGCCGGCGGCACGGCGCAGCCGATCTGCGCGGTGAAATCGTTTCTCGGCGGCACATGGGGCCTGGATGGAACGATCGTGTTCGCCGAGCTCGGCACCGGTCTTTCGCGTGTGCCGGCGTCCGGCGGGTCGCCGACGGCGTTGACGACGGTCGAGAGCGGCGAGGTCCACTCGTGGCCGTCCTGGGTTTCCGGTACCTGGATCGTCTACACCGCATCGCGATCTTTCGCCGGCCGTCCGACGGGATCCGTCGATGCAGCAGGACAAGTCGTGGCGTATTCAGTCGAGACGAAAGAGCGTCGCGTTCTGGTGAGCGGCGGCGAACAGGCAACGGCTTCGGGCAATCACCTTTTCTACCGGAAGTCCGGAGCGCTGCTGACGGTCGGATTCGACCCGGCCCACGTGACCCTCCGGGGCGACCCCGCTCATGTGGCCGCCGCGCAAGATGGGTTCGGAGCCATCCACTATGCCGTGGCCGGAAGCGTGTTCGCGTACGTCCCCGCCGGAGTCGATCGGCCGGAGCGCAAGCTCGTGTGGGTGGATCGCCGTGGAGGTGCCGAGACAATTCCGGCGCCGCCGCGCGACTACGCGTTTCCCCGGATCTCGCCAGACGGCAACCGCATCGCCGTCAACGCGGACGCGCATGTATGGCTGTACGACAGTACTCGCGGCTCGACGAGCAAGCTCACGTTCGAGGGCACCAACCTCTCGTCGGTCTGGACGCCAGACGGGACGCATGTGACCTTTGCCTCGGCTCGCGAAGGAGGGTTGGCCAACATCTACTGGACGCTCGCGGACGGCAGCGGCGGTACCGAGCGCCTGACGACGAGTCCCTTCTTTCAGGTGCCGGAGACCTGGTCGCCCGACGGTCGCACGCTCGCGTTCTCGGAGTTCCAGCCGCAGACGGATTGGGACATCTGGATGCTTCCGTTGAGCGGTCGAAAGCCGCAGCTGTTCCTGCGGACGCCGTTTCACGATGGGGCGAGATCGTTCTCGCCGGATGGGCGATGGCTGGCGTATTTCTCGGACGAGTCGGGCCGCGGCGAGGTCTACGTGCGCGCCTACCCTGGGCCAGGTCCCAAGATTCAAGTATCAACCCAGGGCGGCGGTCAACCGTTGTGGGCTCGCAACGGCCGCGAGTTGTTTTATCGCGCAGACGAAGCGGTCCTGTCCGTCGACGTGACGCTGCAGCCGTCGTTCGCGGCGAGCAAGCCACGCGAACTGTTTCGAGGCCCGTATCACACCATGATCTCGGCGGCGCAGTACGACATCAGTCCAGATGGCCAGCGCTTCCTCATGATTCTGCCGGACCCGAGGGAAGGCGCGCCCACACAGGTGACCGTCGTGGTCAAGGGTTTCTAACACTACTCTGTCAGGTTCATTCTCTCTGAACGGGGCGTGACGCGGCGGATTGTACTTGTACTGCCGCGCGGCCTCCCGTACCGTCGCGGCGGTG
>JAYVMG010000575.1:0-2419 GCA_043759095.1 Acidobacteriota bacterium
TGACCGGCGGCTACTACTACATGGGTGCGATGCCGTCGATGTACGAGGTGCGGTTCGACGTCAAGGTACCGCTGCAACGCGCGCGCCGCGCCGCCGCCGTCGCCGAACAGCTCAGCACTGCCGGCGAGGCGCGCAGCACGTACGACAGCAGCCGCCTGACGCTCCAGAGTCGACTGCAAGAGGATTTCCAGATGGCATCCACGTCGGTCCGCCTGGCGCATCTGTACCGCGAGACCGTGCTGCCACAGGCGCGCCTCGCGCTCGAGTCGTCCATGACGAGCTACCAAACGGGAGCCGTCGATTTCCTCTCAGTGCTGACAACCTTCGGCTCTGTTCTCGAATACGAAATGACCTACTTCGAGGAGCTGGCGCAGTACCACACCGCGGTCAGCCGGCTCGAAGAGATGACCGGCACGCCGATCGTGCACTGAGGCCGCATCATGAAACTGGTCAAGATTCTCGCGCTGCTCACGCTGCTCGCCGCCACCTTCGCGGGCGGCTACATCGTGCGCGCGTCCAAGCGGAGCGCGCCGGCCGCGCCCGCACGTCGAGTGCTCTATTACGTCGACACCATGAACCCGGCCTACAGGTCGGACAAGCCCGGCGTGGCACCGGACGGCATGGCGCTCCAGCCGGTCTACGCCGATGACGGCACGCCCGCGCCCGGCGGCGAGGCGACACGGTCTTCTCTGCCGCCTGGCGCGATCAAGATTTCACCCGAACGCCAGCAGTTGATCGGCGTGAAGTTCGCCACCGTCGAACTGGCCGGCGAGACCCGCTCCGTCCGTGCCGTGGGCAAGGTCACCTTCGACGAGACGCGCGTCGCGCACGTGCACACGCGCACCGATGGCTGGATCGAGAAGGTCTTCGTCGACTTCACAGGCGACACCGTCAAGCAAGGCCAGCCGATGCTGACGATCTACAGTCCCGAGATGCTGGCGTCGCAGCAGGAGCTGCTGCTCGCCGTTCGCGCGCGCGACCTGATGCGCAACAACCCTCTGGCATCCGCGACCGAGCATAGCGATTCGTTGTTTCAAGCGGCCAAGCGGCGCCTGGAACTGTGGCAACTCAGTGAGGATCAAATTCAGCAGGTCCTCACCACGGGCGAGCCGATTCACAGCATCACCGTACGCGCGCCAGCCAGTGGCTTCGTCACGGAACGGAAAGCGTTTCCGAATCAACGGGTCACACCCGACAGCGACCTATACACGATCACCGACCTGAGTCGCGTCTGGATCGTGGCCGACGTGTTCGAATCGGACATCACGTCCATCAAGCTGGGCGACGCCGCCGCCGTGATCTTCCCGAACGGCGGCGCACCGACGATCAGCGCGAAGGTGAATTACGTGCAGCCGCAGGTCGATCCCCTGACACGGACGCTGAAGGTCCGCCTGGATGCGAACAACCCCGGGCTCCGGATGAAGCCCGACATGTTCGTGAATGTCGAATTCGGCGTGGTCAGCGTCAAACAGCTCGTCGTCCCGGCCGAAGCCGTGCTCGATACCGGCGAACGGCAAACCGTCTTCGTCGACCTGGGCGACGGGTACCTCGAGCCTCGGCAGGTGGTCGTCGGCAGTCGGTTCGGTGACCGTGTGGCGATCACGCGCGGGCTGGCGGCCGGGGAACGGGTCGTGTCGTCCGGCACGTTCCTCGTCGACTCCGAGAGCCAGCTCAAGGCGGCCACAAGCGGCATGGGGGCGCCACCGCCCAAGAAGAGCGTTGCGCCGGGCGCCGCGCCGGCCGCCAAGCCGATGGATCCGTCGATGCCGATGCCCGAGCCGAAGGCACCTGGAGTCCATCGCCATGATTAACAGCATCATCGAGTTTTCGGCGAAGAACCGTTTCGTCGTCTTCCTGCTGGTGTCTGTCGCCGTGGTGGCCGGCGTGTGGTCGATGAGGACCATCCCGCTCGATGCGATCCCCGATCTGAGCGACACGCAGGTGATCATCTACTCGCGCTGGGACCGCAGCCCGGACATCGTCGAAGACCAGGTCACCTATCCCCTCGTCACGGCGATGCTCGGCGCGCCGAAGGTCAAGGCCGTTCGCGGCTACTCGGATTTCGGCTACTCGTACGTCTACATCGTGTTCGACGAAGGCACCGATATCTACTGGGCGCGATCCCGGACGCTCGAGTATCTCTCGGGCGTCCTCCCGCGATTGCCGCAAGGCGTTCGCACCGAACTGGGCCCCGATGCGACCGGCGTGGGCTGGGTGTTTCAGTACGCACTCGTGGATACGACCGGCCGCTCGAATCTGGCCGAACTGCGGTCGTACCAGGATTGGTATCTCCAGTACTACCTGAAGTCGGTACCGGGCGTCGCCGAGGTCGCGCCGATCGGCGGCTTTGTCCGCCAGTACCAAGTGCAGGTCGATCCGAATCGGCTACGCGCCTTCAACATGTCCATCGCGAAGGTCA
>JAYVMG010000576.1:0-16366 GCA_043759095.1 Acidobacteriota bacterium
CCCGGTCCTGCGCTTCCACGCGAAGTTCTCGGAGCACGAGATCAACCAGGCCAAGCACATGCAGGAGACCTTCCGCGAGATCATCCACACGATGGGCGGCACGCCCTCGTCTCCGATGCCGACGCGCGAGGCGCGGTACGGCCTCGAGCCGGTCGGCCGCATCATCCACGAGGTGGGCACGACGAGGATGGGCAACGATCCGCAGGCGTCCGTGCTGAATGCTCACTGCCAGGCGCACGACGTGAAGAATCTGTTCGTCGCCGACGCGGGCCCGTTCGTGTCGAACGCGCACAAGAACTGCACGTGGACGATCCTGGCGCTCGCGATGCGCACGTCGGAGTTCATTGCGCAGCAGAGAAATCGGGGCTCGTTATGACATTGCGGATTGCGGACTGCGGATTGCGGATTACGCGCAGAGGGGCGCTCAGGTTGATCGGCGCGGCGCCGGCGGCGGCCGCGCTGGTCTGGACGGATGTCGAGGCGCGGCAGGCGCACGACCACGCCGAAGCCGCGCAAGCGGCGAAGGCGGGGCCGTTCAAGCCGAAGTTCTTCACCGCGCACGAGTACGCCACGGTCGGCATCCTGGTCGATCTGATCATCCCGCGTGACGAGCGATCCGGGAGCGCAACGGATGCGGGCGTTCCGGCGTTCATGGACTTCATGATGCTCGATCAGCCGCGCCGGCAGATCGCGATGCGGGGCGGGTTGGCGCTTGTCGATCGGCTCGCGACCGATCGCTTCGGCACACGCTTCGTGTCCGGCGCCGACCGCGAGCGCCGCGCCCTGCTCGACGAGATCGCCTACACGTCGAACCCCGATCGCGGGCTAAGTCAGGCGATCACGTTTTTCAGCAGCTTTCGCGATCTGACGGCGAGCGGTTTCTGGACCACGAAGATGGGCATCGCGGATCTGCAGTATCAAGGCAACGTCTTTGTCAGCGAATGGACCGGCTGCCCGGACGCCGCGCTCCGCAAGCTCGGCGTATCCGGCAACGGGTAGCGGAAACGCCGGCGCGAAGGCGGCAGGGGGACACCTCGGTGGTTCGATGGTGAGTGAGCCGGTCATCAATGTGTCGGAGCTGACGCGCCGCTTCGGCGCCACGCTGGCCCTGGACTCGGTCAGCTTGTCGCTGCCTCGCGGAGCGGTCTACGGTCTCGTCGGCGCCAACGGCGCGGGTAAGACAACGCTCATCAAACACATTCTGGGTCTGCTGCGGGCGGAAAGCGGCTCGGTGCGCGTCTTCGGCCTCGATCCGGTCGCCGATCCCGTCGCTGTCCTGTCGCGCATCGGCTATCTTTCCGAGGAAAACGATCTCCCCGGATGGATGCGCGTCGACGAACTCATCCGCTACTCGCGCGCGTTCTATCCCGCATGGGACGATGCGTATGCCGAGGAGCTACGGCGGGCGTTCGCGCTGGATTCCGCGGCGAAGATCAAGCACCTGTCAAAGGGGCAGAAAGCGCGGGCGGGCCTGCTCATCGCGCTGGCGCATCGGCCCGAACTACTGGTGCTGGATGAACCCTCGTCCGGCCTCGATCCCATCGTCCGAAAGGACATTCTCGGCGCCGTTATCCGCACGATCGCTAGCGAAGGACGTACGGTGCTGTTCTCTTCGCACCTCCTGGACGAAGTGGAAGAGGTCGCCGATCACGTGACGATGATCAACGGCGGCAGGATCGTGCTGAGCGCGCCGCTGAAAGAGATCCTGGAACAGCACCGCGTCGGCGATCGCCTGCCCTCGCTCGACGAGATTTTCGTCGCGCACGTCGGAACGTCTGCGCAGCCATGAGCTCTGCCGGCCGCGCCATCGGCTGGGAGTTTGGCCGGCGTCATCGCCTGGGACTGATTGCGCTGGGCAGCTACATCGTCGTCTTTTGGGTGATCAAAAGGTTGATCCTCGGTCCCGAAGTTCCGATCAGGCTCAATCCCCCGAATGGTCTCGCGGGATTCATCATCGCACCCGTGTCGATCGCGTTCTTCTATTTCGTCGGCCTGTTCAGCTACGGCCTTTCCGGCGATCTCGCCGCCCGCCAGTCGATCTTTCCCGCCCGCATGTTCACGCTGCCGGTGACGACGCGCGCGCTCGCGTGGTGGCCGATGCTGCACGGCACCGCGGCGGCGGCGAGTCTGTGGATCGCGACCGCAATCCTGGTCCGGTGGCCGGGAGGAGTGGACGTCTACGTGCCGTGGGTGTGGCCTGCGCTGCTGACGGCGGCCTATCTCGCGTGGATGCAGGCGCTGATGTGGATGCCGTACGGTTTGCCAGGAGTGCGTGTCGTCATCGCGGCGCTGTGGTTGATGGTGGTGGACGTCATCGTGCTGGTCGCGCTCAACTACAAGGCGCGCGAGCCCGTGATGATCGCCATCTGCGCGCCGCAGATTCCGGTCGCGTATCTCGTCGCCTGGTACGCGGTTGCGCGCGCGCGCCGCGGCGACGTGCCCGATTGGAGCGGACTGTTCGCGCGGCTCGGATCGATGGTGGACGTCGGTCCGCGTCGACGTAAGGTGTTTCTCTCGCCGGCCCGCGCACAAACGTGGTTCGAGTGGCGGCGGCATGGCCGCACGCTGCCGGCGCTCGTCGCCATGGTCGTGCCGGTTGAGCTCCTGCTGTTGTTCATCCCCGGCAACGACACGGCGCCGATCGTGTTCGAGATACTGTTCATCGCGCTGATCACGCCGCCGTTCATGGCCGCGTTTGCCGCGGCGGCGCTGAGCACCGCGAATACCGATGGTCATGGCTCCTACGGAGGCATGCCGTTCATGGCGACGCGACCGTTGACGAGCGCGTCGCTCATCGCCGCCAAGCTGAAGATGACGATCTGGAGCACGCTTGCGGCGTGGCTGCTGGTCGTCATGTTCAGTCTGGCTGCGCTCATGCTGTCGGGCAGGATGCCGGTCGTCGTCGAACGCGCGCGCGCGGGGATCGAAGTCACGGGGACGCTCCGCGGGATTACCGTCGTGCTGCTTGTGTTCGCGGCGCTCTTCGCATCGACGTGGAAGCATCTCGTGCAAAGTTTGTGCATCGGGTTGACCGGCCGCGAATGGCTGATCAAGTCCAGCGTGCTGGTCGCCCTGATCGCCCTCGTGGCCGCCGGGCCGCTCGCCGACGGGATCATCAGAAACAGGACCGTGCAGTCCGCCATCTGGAACGGCTTGCCCTGGATCCTCGTCGTGCTCGTCGCCTTCAAGATGATCGCGGCGTCGTGGCTCGCGATTCGCCTCTATGACAGCCGGCTGCTGAGCGATCGCACGCTCGTCGCCGGCGCGGCCTGCTGGTTCGTCACCGTGCTTGCGCTCTACGGCGTGCTTGAGTGGTTCGCGTCTTCGCCCCTGATTCCGCGCTATTTCCTCGGCGCCATCGCGATCCTGCAGGTGCCGCTGGCGCGAGTGTCCGCGGCGCCGCTGGCGCTGGCGTGGAGCCGGCATCGATGACGCCCCCCATAAGTAGAAATCCGATCGTCGTCGGCATCGTGCTGTGCTGCATCGGCCTGCCCCCGCTGTTCGTGCTGATCAATGCCGCGTCGTTCTACTCCGCGAATCGGACGAGCGGGACGATCGTGACGTCGGCGGGCCAGACGCGGGAGTACATCCTCTACGTGCCAAAGAGCTACGACCGTGCGACGCCGACGCCGCTCGTCATCAGCATTCACGGCGCGGCGAACTGGCCGTCGTTTCAAATGAACCTCAGTCAGTGGAACACGCTTGCCGATGAGCACGGCTTCATCGTCGTCTATCCAGCGGGCGAGGGCGGCGGGCCGAAGACGTGGTTCCTGCGAGGACAGCGCACGCCATCGCGCATGCCGGATGTCGTTTTTATTTCCGAGCTGATTGACACGCTGGAGGCGTCCTACAACATCGACCCGGCGCGGATCTACGCGAACGGGCTGTCGAATGGCGGTGGCGTGACGTTCGCGCTGTCATGCACGTTGTCTCATCGCATCGCCGCGTTCGGACCGGTGGCGGCTGCTGTGACACTGCCGTTGGACTGGTGTCCGGACTCCCGTCCGGCGCCCATGATCGCGTTTCATGGGACGGCCGATCGATTCACGCCGTACAACGGCGCGAGGGTGTGGCTCGCGCCAGAACCGTTTCCGAGCATCCCGGAATGGACGGCGGCCTGGGCGCGAAGAAACCATTGCGGAACGAACCCGATGGACGCCGTGGTGGCCCCGGACGTCATCCGTGCCGAGTACACGAACTGTGCCGACGGCGCGGCCGTGGTGCTCTATACCATCCTGGAAGGAGGCCACACCTGGCCTGGTGGCAAGCCGATGCCGGAATGGCTTGTCGGGCGTACAAGTAGGGGCGTCGACGCCACGCGCCAGATGTGGACGTTCTTCAGCGAGCATCCACTGCGGACACGGTAGCTAGGCGACGCGTTTCGAATACTGCCGGATCGCGAGCGCCAGCGTCACCGCGCCGAATGCGGTCAACATGAGAAACGGCCGCGCGATGTCGGCCGGCCCCGCGCCCTTCACGAGGATCGCCCGCGAGATGGTCACGAAGTGCCGCACCGGGTTCAGCTCGGACACCACGCGCACCCACGGCGCCATGCTGTCGATCGGCGTGAACAGCCCGCTCATCAGCAGGTAGACGTTCATCACGAAGAACGTCACGAACATCGCCTGCTGCTGGGTCTCGACGATGCTCGAGATCCACAGGCCGATCGCCAGCGCCGCCACGAGATACACGGCCGCCGCTCCGAACAGCAGCAGCAGGCTGCCCCGCACCGGCACGTCGAACACCAGCACGCCGACCGCCAGGCCGATCGCAAGATCGATCATGCCGAGCGCCCAGAACGGCAGCAGCTTCGCGGTGATGAACTGACCGCGCGTCATCGGCGTCACGTTGAGCTGCTCGAGCGTGCCCAGCTCTTTCTCGCGCGCGATGTTCTGCGCGCTCAGCAGCGTGCCGATCAGCGTGACCAGCGCCACGAGAATGCCCGGCACCATGTAGTGCTGGTAGTTCAGCGCCGGGTTGTACCAACTTCTCACCCGCACGTCGATCCGCGGCGCGCCGCGCCTGGGCGGGCGCGTGCCGTCGGTCGTGCCGGCGCTTCGGGCCGGAGGCTCCAGTTCCGACGCGTAGGCCGCCGCAATGGTCACCGCGTACGACTGCACGATGCCAGCGGCTGATCCCTTCTCCGCGTTCACCGCAAGCTGGATCGGCGCCATGCCCGTTCGCACGATCGAGCGCTCGAAGTCTGGCGGAATCGTCAGGACCATCGTCGCGTCGCCGCGCAACAGCGCCTCGTCGGCCCGCTCCGGAGACGCCGACTGCTCGATGACCAGGAAGTGCCCGGACGCGCGGAACCGCGTCACCAGCCCGCGCGACAGGCTCGATCGATCGAAGTCGACGACGTAGGTCGGGGTGTGGCTGACCTGGAACGTCGCCGCGTTCGAGAGCACCAGGAGCTGCACGATCGGCAACACCAGGACCTGCGCCAGGGTCGCGCGATCGCGCACGACGTGCAGCACTTCCGCCCGCGCCAGGAACAGGATACGGCGCATGCTACCCGTCCAGCCGTTCGTGAAACGCGCGCGTGCTCGCGATCAGCAGCACGATCGCCATCCCGAGCAACACGAGCGTCGGCCGCCAGAGGTACGACAGGCCGACACCCTTCAGCATGATGCTGCGCGCGACGAGCACGAACCAGCGCGCCGGCACGACCACGGAGATCGCCTGCAGCGGCCACGGCATGCTCTCGAGTGGAAAGATGAAACCCGACAACAGCATCGTCGGCAGCATCGTCCCGGCGAGCGCGCCCATCATCGCGACACGCTGGGAGGAAGTCCGCGCCGAGATGAGAATCCCGAGGGACAGCGACGCGAGAATGAAGAGGAGCCCTTCGACCAGCAGCAGCGGCAGGCTGCCGCGCAACGGCACGTGGAATACGAGACGCGCCTCGAGAATCACACCGACGACGCTGATGAACCCGATGACCAGGTATGGAGCGACCTTGCCGACGATGATCTGCCACGGGCGCAGCGGCGACACCAGCAGCGCTTCCATGGTGCCGGTTTCCTTTTCGCGGGTCAGCGAAATCGCGGTCATCAGCGACGAGATGATCGTCAGCACGAACGCCATCAGCCCGGGCACGAACAGGTTCGAGCTCTCGCGCGTCGGGTTGAAACGCATGCGCACGCTCGGGACGATGCGGACCGCGGCGCTCGGCGGCAGCGAGTCCTGCTCGTAACCCTGCACCACGGCCGTCGCATAGGCGGCGACGATGCTGCCGGTGTTGGGTTCGGTCGCGTCGGCGATGATCAGCAGGCCCGCCGGCAGCCCGCGCGCCAGCCGCTCCGCAAAGCCGGCCTCGAAGACCACCGCGCCCTGCGCCGTGCCTCGCCGAAACAAATCCTCGAGGAACTCCACCCGCGGCACGACCGCCACGGTCTCGAACACGCGAGCCGCATCGAACCGCGCGCGCATCGCGAGCGTCACGGAATCGGGCGCCGGATCGATGATCGCCAGCCGCACGTGATCGACGTCGGTCCGGATCGCGTAGCCGAAGATGATGACCTGGAGCACCGGCAGCACGACGATCACGGCGAGCGTCCGCCGATCGCGGAAGATGTGGAACACTTCCTTGCGCAGGAGCCCGAGCAGCGCCGTCATGACGCGGCCGGCCTCGCCAGCTGCACGAACAGATCGTCGATGGAGCGGACGGCGAACTGCTGCTTGAGATCTGCCGGCGCCCCCATCGCGCCGATCCGGCCGGCGACCATGATGGAGATGCGGTCGCAGTACTCCGCCTCGTCCATGTAGTGCGTCGTGACCAGCACCGTCGTCCCCGCGGCCGCGGCTTCGTAGATCATTTCCCAGAACTGGCGGCGGGTGATCGGATCGACGCCGCTGGTCGGCTCGTCGAGAAAGACCACGCGCGGCTCGTGGAGCAGCGCGACGGAGAACGCCAGCTTCTGCCGCCACCCAAGCGGAATCGAGCGGACGAATGAATCGGCGGCGTGCTCGAGGCCGAGGCGCGCCAGCATCCGGCCGGTCCGATCGCGGATGTCGCGGTCGCTCAGGTCGTAGATGCCGCCGTACAGCGTGATGTTCTCGCGAACGGTGAGGTCTTCATAGAGCGAAAACCGCTGGCTCATGTAGCCAATGTCGCGCTTGACGCGCTCGGGCTCCCGCGCGATGTCGTGGCCGGCCACGGTCGCGAGGCCCGAGGTTGGCGCCAGCAGGCCCGTCAGCATCCGGATCGCCGTCGTCTTGCCCGCACCGTTGGCGCCGAGAAACCCGAACACCTCGCCCGCGCGGACGTTGAACGTGATGCCGTCGACGGCGGTGAACGCGCCGAAACGGCGCGTCAAATCGGCCGCGTCAATCGCGAGCGCGTCACTCATGCTGCGCGCGTGCCTTCCGGCGCGCCCATGCGCGCGATGAAGCTGTCTTCGACCGTCGGCGGCGTCGGTTCCACCTGCGCGTCGGCAAAGCCGCGCGACCCGAGAAACGCGCGCAGCTCGACGGCGATCGCGGACGCTGGCTCTCCCGCCCGCGCGTCGACGTAGTGCAGCGTGTCGCCGAACGGGTAAACCGTTTGCGCGTGAGCGAACTCGCGCAGGGCCAGCAGTGCGGGATACCGTTTCGCGGTGTGGACCGCCAGCAGCGGACGATCGAACGATCGCGCGATCGCCTGCGGCGTGTCGATGGCGAGCAGCCGTCCGCCCTGCATCAACGCCACACGGTCGCAGCGGTCGGCCTCGTCCATGTACGGCGTCGACACGAGAATCGTCAGGCCGGACGCTTTCAGATCCGCCAGCAGGTCCCAGAACTCGCGCCTCGACACCGCGTCGACACCCGTCGTCGGCTCGTCGAGCAAGAGGATCTCCGGCCGGTGTACGAGCGCGCAGCAGAGCGCGAGCTTCTGCTTCATCCCGCCAGACAGCGCGGCCGCGCGGCGATCTTTGAACGGCTCGAGCTGGCTGTAGATCGGCGCGATGCGCGGACGTTCGCGTTCGACGGTCGTGCCGAACACCGATGCGAAGAACCTCAGGTTCTCGTAAACGCTGAGGTCGGGGTACAGCGAAAAGCGGCCGGGCATGTAGCCGATGCGCCGGCGCAGATCCCACAGATCCTTCACCACGTCGCGGCCGAGCACGCGCGCGCTCCCCTTGTCGGGCACGAGCAGCGTCGCCAGCAGGCGCAGCAGCGTCGTCTTGCCGCCGCCATCGGGGCCGACGAAGCCGAAGAGCTCCGCCTGCGAGACCGAGAACGACACATCCGCGACCGCCACCGTACGCTCGAACCGCTTCTCGAGGGCTTCGACAACGACGGCTGCGCCGGAAGACGGCGTCATCGCGCCGCCTGTGCCGCCGGTACGAACTGGACATCGACCGGCATGCCGATCTTCAGCACGCCGCTGCCGTTGGCGACGCGGATCTTGATCGCGTAGACCATGCCCGCGCGCTCGACACGGGTTTGAATCGGCGTCGGCGTGAACTCCGCGCGCGACGCAATCCAGGTGATGGCGCCGGACACGACCTGCCGCGATCCGCCACCCGTATCGATCGACACGCGAGCGTCCTGGCCGATCCGGATCCCGGACAGCTGCGGCTCGGTGACGTACGCGCGCACCTCCATGGACGTCATGTTGGCCACGCGGTAGAGCGGCTGCCCCGCCTGCACCACTTCCCCGGCCTTCACGTATGTCGTCAGCACCGTGCCGTCGATCGGATTGCGCACCTCGGTTTTCCGGATGCGCTCGCCCGCCTGGCTGAGTTGCGCGCTGGCGCCGGCGGCCTGCGCCGCGACGGTCTTCTCCTGCGCGCGCGCGCCACGAACGAGATCGGCTTGCGCCGCAATCTGCCGATCCTGCGCGGTGAGTTGCTCGTCCTGCGCGGCGATCTGGCTGGTCAGCACGCGCTCGTCCCGCTCGGCTTGGTCCAGCTGCTGCGCGGTGGCCGCCTGCTGATCGAACAGTCGGCGCGTCCGTTCGTACGCGCGCCGGGCGATCTCGAGCTGCGCCGACAGCACGTTCCGCTGCGACTTGCCCGCGTCCCGCTGGGCGACGGCCGAACCATGCTGCGCCTCGAGCGCGGCAATCTGCTGCCGCACCTCGTTGATGCGCGACGCCGCCGCGTCGCGCTGCGCCGCGAACTGGTCGCGCTCGAAGCCGAGCTGCGTTGCGTCGATCGCGCCGACGATGGCGCCGGCCGCGACGGCGGCGCCGTCGACGAGGGTGTACGAGACGAGCCGGCCGGCGGCTTCGGCGCCGATCACGACCTCGGTCGCTTCGACGTTGCCGTAGGCATCAGGCTCGGCCTTCTTTGCGCAGCCGGTGGTCGCCGCCAGCGTGAGCAGCACGACGGCTGCAGCAGATCTCGTGTGTCGCATCACTGCACCTCCAACCCGAGCGTCGTCAACACCCGCACGCGCGCCTGCGCCAACTCGCCGCGATGGCGCGCGCGATCGAACTGCGCGACCAGCCATTCGGTGCGGCGATCGAGATACTCGGATGCCGTCACCGCGCCTTCTCCCAGCCGCACGCGGGCGGTGCGGTCGATGCTCTCCCGAAGCGAGACGATGCGGTCGTCGATCGGCAGCGCGGCTTCCAGGTGGTCGATCGCGGCGAGATCCGCTTCGACCGCGCGGCGCAGCCCGCTGGTGAACGCCGCTTCCTCCGCCGACACGATCGTCTGCTGCAGGGCGAGGACCTCCCGCTCGCGATCCGACGTGCCCCAGGTCCACGCTTTCCATTGAAGCTGCACGCCGGCGAGCGCGTACGCCTCAGCGTGATCGTTGACGAAGTTCAGGCCCGGCCGGCCGAACCCGCCGCGGCCGAACGCCGACACCTGCGGCCGGTCCGCGGCCTGCGCGACCGATTGCTGAAGCGCGGTCTTGTCGCGCGCGCGGTCGAATTGCGCGTACTCCGGGCGCGCGCGTTCGCGAATCAGCGCGTCGCGAGCTCGCTCGACGTTCGCGGGTGTGTCGGGGAGTTGGGTCATGGCGTCGGGTTCGATCGCGCGACCGGTCAGGATCGCGAGGCGCGCGAGCGCCGCGCGGCGGCTCGATCGCAACGCGCCCGCCTGCTGGCGCTGCTGGAGCAGCGCCGCCTCAATCGCGTCGGCCTCGACCGGCAGCGCCGCGCCTTCGCGCACGCGCGTCGTCGTTTCTCGTAGCCGCATCTCGAGGTCGTCGAGCGTCGCGTCCAGGGCGCCGAACTGCTCCTGCAGCAGCGCGGCGGCGAAGAACGCGTCGTTGACCTCCTGGCGGAGAGCGAACAGCGACGTCCGCACGCGCGCCTGCGATTCGGCGAGATCGGCGCGGGCCAGATCGCGGCGCGGCTGGCGGCCGGGGTCGTAGAGCCGCTGATCGACGCGCAGCGACAGGTCGTAGGTGAATTTCGGCGAGGCAAAGACCGGCTGTCCGTCGGGCCCGTTGAAGGGCGCGTTCGGCGCGTCGGATTGGTATTGCGATTGCCCCAGCGCGCTGACCGACGGGAGCCGCTCAACGTCGATGTTGCGCACGCGCAGGTCCGTTTGCTGCGCGAGGAGATCGAGTTCGCGCGAGCGCGCATCGGCGTCGCGCGCTTCACGCTGAAGGACGGGCAGCCGCAGCAGTTCGCGATCCGCGGATCGCGCGGGTTGCGCGAAGCCGGGCGCCCCGCAGACCGCCAGCAGCGCGGCCAGCTGTAGCGCAAAGGCTTTAGCCGAGCGATCCAGCGTCATGGCCGCAACGCTCCCAGGAAAAACGCCGGCAGGTCCTGGCGCCGGCGCGTGATGAACTGATCGAATCGCTGATCGTCGAAGCCGAGCATCGCCTGCAGCATCGGCCGCACCGCGAACGGGAAAATGCACAGCGCCATCAGGTTGACGATGAACTGCTCGGGGGCGATGGGCCGCATCGTGCCGGCCTTCACGCGCACCTCGATCTGGCGCCGCAGCGCGCCGAGGACGCGCGGGCCGATCTCTTGCGGGGCCTGGCCGGTGACGGCCGCGATCAGCTGGGCCGCACGGGCGGGCTGATGCGCCACCTCTCCGATGATGTAGCCGGGCAAGTACGGGGCGCGCGAGAGGTGGTCGAGCTCGAGCTCGACGATCCGTTCGACCTTCTCTTCGAGGTCGCCTTCGGAGGCGATCAGCTGGACCACGGCCGGCATGAAACCGCGCGCGGCCCGCTCGAAGGCCGCCTGCGAGAGCTGTTCCTTGTTGCGGAAGTAGTAGTGCAGCAGCGCCTGGTTGACGCCGGCTTCCGCCGCGATCTCCTGCATGCGGGCGCCGGCGGTGCCGCGGCGGACGAAGACGGCGTGCGCGGCGTCGAGGATCCGCTGCTCGGTGTCACCGTCCCGTCGCGCTGTTCTTGTCGGGCGTTTCTTTCTTAATCGTTTCATTTAATCGTTTAGTTAAATTAGCACGACCTTCCAATCGGGTGCAAGCGAAGACGGTTTAGCGGAGAAAGCGGGCGTAGCGCGCGACGGCCGCGTCGACCGCACGGCCGCGTTCACCGGTCAGCGGCGCGAACGGCTGCAGCGCCACCGTGACTCCGTGGCGGGTCAGTTGCCGGCTCCACGTGCCGGCGATGCGGCCGTCGATCACGATCGTCGGACTGAAGATGCCGTTGCGGGCCGCAGCGGCGTGCTTTGGATCGAGCGCCGCGCTCCGATCCTGATACGCGACGGTGTACTCATCGTACGGAGGCAAGAGCACGACGTGTGGTGACCGCACGTTCACGGCGCGCGCCGGCTTCTTCTCCACATCGACCTGCGCCATCTCGATCGCGCGACGTGCGTCGCCGGCTGACACACCCGACCACCACGCGAAGTCCTTCCGCGTCGCAGGCCCGTGACTGGTGAAGTGCCGGCGCGCGAGTTCGGCCAGCGCTTCGTCGCGGTCGAGCATCTTCGCCCGCGGTACCCACTCCTCCAGGAGTACAAAGGTCCGTTGCTTTCCTTCGCGCGCGCCGAAGCAGATCAGTCCGTCGTGCGCGAGCCGCCACACGATGTGGAGTCCGCGCGTGCCGCCCGTCCTGACGCCGGCTTTCTCGAGTAACGCGTAGAGCCGGGGGCGAGACAACTGCCTGCCGCCTTCCAGCGCCTTGATCGTCGCCGCCGTACACCGCGCGAAGATACGCTCGTCGAGCTCGAATTGCTTGAACCGCCTGGCGTGACGCGCGATCGTCTGCGGTCCGAAGACTCTCACCATCCACCGCACGTCGGCAGCCGCGGCGAAGTGCAGCGTGCCCTGCAGCGGCCAGGTGCGGACGAGCGAGCGATCCGTGAGCGCCTGTTCGACGAGGGCTTCGGTCGCGCCTTTCGTGCGCAACCCCAGCGCCCAGAGCGCGCCGGCGTAGTCCTGCGCCTACACAGCGCCGAACCACGCGACCACGTCGGCCGGCGTCGTGAAGCGCGGGCCGGCGAGGCGCTGCGTGCGAAGCCTCTGCTGCGCTACGTCCAAATCCCCAGCCGGCGGCGGAGCGCGACGATTTGTCCGATGTGATACGCGTTGTGATCGGCGACGAGCAGGATCTCGCGGAGATACGTCTGACCGGCGCCGTGCGGGATCGCGGCAAGCAGATCGATCTTCTGGTTCGCGGCCAGGCGCTGCAGCGCTTTCCGATCGCGGCGGTAGCCGGCCAGCGACTTCGTCCACGCCGCCGCATTTCGCGGTCCGAGCGCCTTCGGCCAGTAATCGTCTGGCCACTTCTTCTCGTTGTACTGGGCGCTCAGACAGAACTCGAGGATGTCGGCCTGCGCGATCCGCAGGTGCTCGAGAAGCTGCCACAGCGTATGCTCCGCGCCGCGAGACAACTTCCCGCGCAGCCGCGGCGGAATCCCCTTCACCGCACGATCGAACCCGACGTGCGCTTCCTCGAAATCGAGCAGCGTCACCATCTGCGCCCGCAGCGCTTTTTCATCCGGCATCAGCATTCCTCAGATAACTCCTCAGATCCTGAACTCCTCAGATCCTCAAATCTCACAGCACCCGAATCAGATCCGACCGCGTAATGATGAACGTCTTGTCGGTCTTGAAGTCGCGCACCAGGACCGCCGGATTCTGCGGCGTGATCATCGTCGACAGCAAATCCACCGGTGTCGACACATCGACGAACGGAAACGCCGGCTGCATGATCGACTCGACCGGCTGCGTCTTGATGTCGGCGTTGCGCACGAGCTCGTTGTAGAGGGTCGTCTCGTTCAGCGAGCCGACGAGCCGGCTGTCGCGCGTGATCGAGATCTGCGAGAAGTCGTGATCGCTCATCAGGCGAACCGCCTTCGCGACCGGCTCCTCGGACTCGAGTGAGCAGAGTTCACCGGACAGCCGCATCGAGACCAGGTCGCGCGCGGTCATCCCGTGCTTCTCGATGAACCCCTTCTCGCGCATCCATTCGTCGTTGAACATCTTGCCAAGATAGCGCGTGCCGTGGTCGTGGAAGATCACCACGATCACATCTTCGTTCTTGAAATGATCGCGTAGCTGAAGGAGGCCAGCCATCGCGGAGCCAGCGGAATTGCCGGCGAAGATGCCTTCCTCACGCGTGATGCGCCGCGTCATCATCGCCGCGTCCTTGTCGGTGACCTTCTCGAACGCGTCGATGACGTCGAAGTCGACGTTCTTGGGCAGGAAGTCCTCGCCGATGCCCTCGGTGATGTACGGATAGATCTCGTGCTTGTCGAAGATACCGGTCTCCTTGTATTTCTTGAAGACTGATCCGTAGGTGTCGATACCCCAGATCTTGATCGCCGGGTTCTTCTCTTTCAGGTAACGGCCGGTACCAGAAATCGTCCCGCCGGTGCCGACGCCGCAGACCAGGTGCGTGATGCGGCCGTCGGTCTGGTCCCAGATCTCAGGACCCGTCTGCTCGTAGTGCGCCTTCGAGTTGGACAGATTGTCGTACTGATTCGCCTTCCACGAGTTCGGCACCTCGCGCTCGAGCCGCGACGACACGGAGTAGTACGACCGCGGATCCTCAGGCTCGACGTTGGTCGGACAGATGATCACCTCCGCGCCGAACGCCTTCAGCGCGTCGGCTTTTTCCTTCGACTGCTTGTCGGTCGTCGTGAAGATGCATTTGTAGCCCTTGACGACCGCCGCCATCGCGAGGCCCATGCCGGTGTTGCCGGAGGTGCCTTCGATAATCGTCCCGCCGGGCTTGAGCGCGCCGGAGCGCTCGGCGTCCTCGATCATCTGGATCGCCATGCGATCCTTGATCGAGTTGCCCGGGTTGAAGGTTTCCACCTTCGCGAGCACGGCGCCTTTCACGAGGCCCCTGGTGATGCGGTTGATGCGCACCATCGGCGTGTGTCCGACGGCGTCCAGGATGGTGTCGCAAATTTTCTTCACGCTTCAAGTTTATACTGAGCGTCCCATGCCGAAGCTCATCGCCGCGCCCACTGTCGTCGCTGCCGCGGGAACGAAACCCAAGAAGATTGAAGAGTTCGCGGGACGCGTGAACTCGGGCCACGCGCAGGTCAGCGTCGCGCGCATGACGTCGCCGTCGGGCTGGCTCGAACCGGGTCAGCGGCCGGAGTTCGAAGAGATCACTGTCGTGTTGCGCGGGATGCTGCGCGTGGAATACGAGGGCGGCGCGCTCGACGTGCATGCCGGACAGGCGGTGATCACCGCACCTGGCGAGTGGATCCGTTACAGCACGCCGGAGGCGGATGGCGCCGAATACGTCGCCGTATGTCTCCCGGCGTTCTCTCCGGCGACCGTTCATCGGGACGAGTAGAAAAAGCTCTCCACCACGGCGGACACGGTGGACACGGGGAATCTTTTGGGAACGACGTTTTCTCCGCGTCCACAGTGTCCGCTGTGGTGGAGAGCCTTAACGTCCGCCGGCGACATCGATAAACGTTCCGGTCGAGTACGACGCCTCGTCCGACAACAGCCACAGAATCGCGCGGGCGACTTCGATCGCGTCGCCGCCACGTTGCATCGGCAGCGTCGGTCCGAGCCGATCGACGCGTCCCGGCTCGCCGCCGTCGGCGTGGATGTCGGTGTAGATGATCCCGGCGCGAACGCCGTTCACGCGAATTCCCTCACCGGCGACTTCGCGCGCGAGGCCGATCGTCAATGCGTCGAGCGCGGCTTTGGACGCCGCGTAGTCGACGTACTCCCCAGGCGCGCCGAGCTGCGCCGCCCTCGACGACACGTTCACGATCGCGCCGCCGGCGCCGCCCTGCCTCGTCGACATCCGGCGGACCGCTTCGCGCGCACACAGGAACGCGCCTCGGACGTTGGTGCCGAACACTCGATCGATGCGCGCCGCGTCGATGTGCTCTACGCGCGTCTGGCGCTCGAGGATACCGGCGTTGTTGACCAGCGCGGTGAGCGGTCCCAGCCTCGCGTCGACGGTTTCGAACAGCCGCACGACGTCGGGCTCGAGCGCGATATCGGCGCCGACCGCGAGCGCCGTTCCGCCAGACGCCTCAATCGCGGCGACGACGGCATCGGCCGCCGCCTGATTCTTCCTGTAGTTCACGCACACGGCGTAGCCGCGCTCGGCTGCGAGAGTCGCCGTCGCCGCGCCGATGCCCCGGCCGCCTCCGGTCACGATCACTACTCTTGGCACACGGAAATCCTATCAGGTGTAGCGCGGGCCTTCAGGCCTGCCGCGACATCAGCGCGACGGAACGGATCTCAATGGTCGTGCTGAAGGGCGAGCGCGTGCGCCGCGCCGATCTATTCGACGCGCCAAGAAACCGCTTCAGTAGGGCTTGTCCTGCGCGGTGGTCGTCGTCGCCGGTGCTTTGCCGTTGATGTACTTCTCGTACCACGCGAGGTAGCGCTCGTAGCGATCGCGGACGTAGCTGGGACGGCTGATCCCGTGGAACTCGTTCGGGTAGATGACGAGCTGCGTGTCGATGTTCAGGCTGCGCAGCGCCTGATACATCTGCTGACCGCCCTGCACCGGCACGTTGAAGTCCTTCTCGCCGCCGAGGAACAGCGTCGGCGTCTTGATGCGATCGGCGTGCAGAAACGGGTACGAGATCTTCTGGTAGGTCTCCCACGCCTTCGGGTTCCACGGCGGGCCGATCTCGTAGTCGTACTGAATGATGTACTGATCCGTGCCGTAGAACGCGACCGTGAACGCCGTGCCGGCGCCGCTCGTGGCCGCCTTGAAGCGCGTGTCGCTGGCGATCATGTAGTCGGTAAGGATGCCGCCGTAGCTCCAGCCGCCGACACCGAGCTTGTTCGGATCCGCCACGCCCATCTTCACGACCTGGTCGACCATCGCCTGCAGGTCGTCGACCTCGTAGTGACCCCAGTCGGCGGCAATCGCTTTCGAGAATTTCCCACCGCGGCCCGAGCTGCCGCGATAGTTCACCGCGAGCACGGCGTAGCCGTTGGCGGCGAACCACTGCCGCTCGAAGGCGAACGTGTGCTGATCCTGCGCGTTCGGGCCGCCGTGGATGCGC
>JAYVMG010000577.1:0-6411 GCA_043759095.1 Acidobacteriota bacterium
ACCTCCGCCGTCAGCTACACCGTCACCGTCCTGCATCCGTAGACCTCATCAATTACGTAATCCATGTGTTCCGTAAGGAGACACAGAGTCGAACGTACATTTGTGCATTCATGGTCGAATAACGTATTTTAGAGTAGTATGCCGTCGGCACGAAGCTTGTTAGTAGCTTCTTTATGCCGACGCGACCATCGCCGCCCCAACCCAACTGCCCCAAGTGCGGAAGCGCTCGCACGACGGTCACCGGGAAGTCTGAGACAACGCCCATGACGTATGTGCGGTGCGACGCTTGCGGCTACATCACGGCGGTGGTCGTGCGGTAGGCAATCAACACGATGGCAGTCACCGTCCCGCGCTGTAAGAATTGCGACAGCATGATGGAACGATCCCATAGCCGATCGATTGGCGAGCGGTTTCTGAAGATGTTGACGCCGTTGCGCCCGCACCGGTGCATTCGCTGTGGCGCGCGCGCGTGGCGGCGTCCGACCCCACCCGGCGAAGTCTGGTACCCCGACCCGCGCGATCGTTGACCGTGGTGCAAGCGTCGCGATGTGGCGCAAGGCTTCCGGCGGTGGCGCAAGGCTTCGGGCGGTGGCGCAAGGCTTCTGGCGGTGGCGCAAGGCTTTTAGCCTTGCGGTCACGACCTACAGCGGATGAAACCCGAGCGCGCCGAGCACGAGGCCAATCGCCGCGCTGACAAACGACACCTGCCAGAAACGGCTCGCGCCCGTCAGCAAGGCGATCGAGCAGAGCACGATCGCGATCTCCAGAAACACTTCGCTTGCGTCGAACATCGTTGCGCGGCTGGCGGCGAGGCGGGTCTCCACGTCGAGTTCTTCGGTCGACTTGCGGATCTCGTCAGCGCCCTTCTTCTCGTCCGTGGCTTTC
This sequence comes from Acidobacteriota bacterium, assembly GCA_043759095.1. GTDB lineage: Bacteria > Acidobacteriota > Vicinamibacteria > Vicinamibacterales > CAVVIG01 > CAVQFC01. The sequence goes on from JAYVMG010000577.1 coordinate 886, forward strand.
TCGACCCACGACTGCGCCAGTTCAACGCCGGCCGCCCCCTGCAATGCGGCGAGCTTCGCGTCGGCCGCGTACATTTGTGAGCGCGTGTTCTTCGCCTGGTAGTAGGCCCAGCCATCCACCACCTTCGTCTGCAGCACGACTTCCTCGGTGTGCAGACGATGACCCATCAGCGTCACCATCGCCAGGAACGCCGCGAACACCGCCATCGTCAGACCGATGCGGCGGTTCCCGCTCTGCTCGCCGACCTTTTCGCGCAACTCCATCAACTCTTCCGATTCCATCACTTTGACTTTACACTCTTCGCGGCCCGGCGCGCCGCTTCGCGTCGCCGCGCGTGGACGCCGTGATCGCCGAGCATGTTGCCGACGACCACTGACATCCCGCCGAACACCGATACGGACGGCGCTGCTGCCGTGAGGCCGAACTGAATACCACCGTCGAGCGCCAGACGAGTATTGATCACGTAAATCGCGCCAGCGTCGATCGCGATGACGGATCCGCCATCAGGATCCTGCCGCGAGAACCAGAAGCTCTCCACGTACGGCGTCACCGGTCCGGGAATCTCCGCACTGGCGGAGAACGAGACGAGGTGCTGCGTGAATCGCGGAAGGTCCGTGCCGGCGCCGATGCGCCCGATGCCGTAGTTCGCGTCGATGTGTCCGTGCTTCAGGAAATCTGTGCCGGTCAGCAGCGCGATCGTGAAATCCATCTGACCCGAGCCGAGACCTGTGCTCTCGCTTGCGACCGGCAGATTGATCGTCGGCAGGATCGACAGCACCGGCACGCCGCCCGGATCCGCCCACAGTCGGAGCTTCGCGCCCACCTGCACGTTGCCCAGCCCGGTCTGATTGCCCTCGATCGGATCGATCACCGACAGGTAGCCGTCGGTACTCACGCGCGCTTCGAGCCAGTTCGTCAGGCCGACACGCGCGGTAACCGGCGTCCCACTATTGCGCCTGCCGTCTCCGGACCGGTTCAACAAGCCGCCGAACTCCACCTGCAGCAGCCCGACATCGACGATGTGTGTGCCGTTGGTGACGTCGGGACGATCGGGTTCGAGGGGTTTGCTGTCGGGCACCGCTGTCGGCGTCTGCATGGCCAGTGCACACAGCATCGTGAAGGCGATCAGCATCGGCTCGCAGAGATTGTAGCTGAGCAGGGCTGCGCAAGCGCCGCCGTTGTGACGCGCGCACGTCCGCGCCGGAAATCGCGGATGTGGTAGAAACGATCCGTGACTACCACTGAACCACAGATTCTCGCGCCGGAGGGCGCACCGAGCCCCAGCTACAGCCTGGCGCTCCGCATCAAACTCAGCAACAAACCGGGCACGCTGGGCCGATTGACGACGGTGATCGGCCGGGCCGGCGGCAACATCGAAGCGATCGACATCGTCGAGGCCGGCCGTGATTCGATCACGCGCGATATCACCGTCAACGCTGCGTCCGACAAGCACGGCGAAACCATCGTCGCCGAGGTCCGGAAGGTGGACGGGATCCAGGTGATCCACGTCTCCGACCGGACGTTCCTCATGCATCTCGGCGGGAAGATCGAGGTCGTCTCGAAGACGCCGCTGAAGACGCGCGCCGATCTGTCGATGGCGTATACCCCTGGCGTCGCGCGTGTGTGTGAGGCGATCCACAAGGATCCCGAGAAAGTCTTCACCCTCACCATCAAGAAAAACACCGTGGCCGTGGTGACCGACGGGACCGCCGTCCTCGGTCTCGGCGACATCGGTCCGGCGGCGGCGATGCCGGTGATGGAAGGGAAGGTGATGCTGTTCAAGGAATTTGGCGGCGTCGATGCATTCCCGATCTGCCTGAGCACGAAGAACGTTGACGAGATCGTGCAGACGGTCAAGCTGATCTCGACCGTCTTCGGCGGCATCAACCTCGAGGACATCTCGGCGCCGCGCTGCTTCGAGATCGAAGAGCGGCTGAAGAAGGAGCTCGACATCCCGGTGTTCCACGACGACCAGCACGGCACCGCCGTCGTCGTTCTGGCGGCGCTGACGAACGCGCTGAAGATCGTCGGCAAGAAGATGGGCGACATCAAGGTGGTGGTGAGCGGCGTCGGCGCGGCCGGTGTGGCGTGCAGCAAGATCCTGATGGCGGCCGGCGTGCGGAACATCATCGGCTGCGACACGTCCGGTGCGATCTATCGCGGCCGCACCGAGCATATGAACTGGCAGAAGGACTGGTACGCGGAGCACACGAATCCGAATGGCGAGCGCGGCACACTGCATGAGGCGATGAAGGGCGCGGACGTGTTTCTCGGTCTATCGGCGCCCGGCGTCATCACCGTGGAGGACGTGAAGCGGATGGCGAAGGATCCGATCGTGTTCGCGATGGCGAACCCGACGCCGGAGATCCTGCCTGAACTCGCCGGCCCGCACGTGGCGGTGATGGCGACCGGCCGCTCGGACTATCCCAACCAGATCAACAACGTCCTCTGCTTCCCAGGGATCTTTCGCGGCGCGCTGGCATGCCGCGCGTCGACGATCAACGAAGAGATGAAGCTCGCTGCGGCGAACGCGATCGCCCGCACGATTCCGGACGAGGAACTCGCGGCGGAGTACATCATCCCGTCCGTCTTCGATCGCCGCGTGGCGGAGACCGTCGCGCGCGACGTCGAGGAAGCGGCCTATCGCACCGGCGTCGCCAGACGGGAACGCATCCCTTCTTAGGTCCGTGTTGCACACGATCTGCTCGATCGCCGACTGAGCGCTTGAACGGCGCCCGGAGTCGGGGCAGGCTCAGGATATGAGCAAGCCTCGTCCGGCCAACGCGGCGCTGATCCCCGTACACAAGATCGAACGCGGGATTCTGCAGCTGCGAGAGCATAATCTCATGCTGGATGCCGATCTCGCTGAGTTGTATGGAGTGCCGACACGGCGGCTCAACGAGCAGGTCAGGCGCAATAGCCGCCGTTTCCCGTCCGACTTCATGTTTCAGCTGACGGCCCAAGAGCTCGCCATCTTGAGATCGCAAATTGCGATCTCAAGCTCGGCGACCCACGGCGGCCGCCGCCACTATCCGCTGGTGTTCACTGAACACGGTGCGATCATGGCAGCGAGCGTGGTGAACAGCCCACGCGCGGTTCAGATGGGCATCCTCGTTGTCCGTGCCTTCGTCAGCCTGCGAGTGATGCTCCGATCGAACGCGGTGCTGGCCAAGAAGATCACGAGGCTGGAGCGGAAGTACGACGGCCAGTTCGCGGTGGTGTTTCGCGCGATCCGCGAGTTGATGGACCCGAGAGTTGAGTCGAGGAAACCGATCGGATTCCGATCGAACGGAGGCACGCGGTGAGAAATCGGATGTGCACGGTTCTCCTGGCCTTGGCGCTCGCGGGGCCGGCGTCGGCGCAGGACCTCGCGCTGAAGGCGACGGTCGTCACTCCGACCGAAGTCGTGAATGCGGCGATGGTGACAGTCAGGAACGGGCGCATCGACGCCGTTACGCCGAACGGCACCGCGCCGAACGCGGTGGTGGTCGATGGCGTGATGTGTCCTGGCCTGATCGATCTCCACAACCACATGACGTGGAACGTCCTGCCGAACTGGCAGCCGCCGCGTTTGTTTACGAACCGCTACCAGTGGCAGGAAACGCCGGAGTACGCGCTCGCGCTTGCCGGTCCGAATGCCGCGATGACCAACGCCGGCGCGTCCTGCGACATGAATCGGTTCGGCGAGGTGAAGTCGATCGTGAACGGCGGCACGGTGACGGTCGGCAGTTACGGCCCGGCCGGCAACGCCCCCGACCGCAATCGCTGCATCCTCGGGCTCGCGCGCAACGCCGACTTCGCGATGGAGTTGAAGACGCCGGCGACGCTCGATGCGGAGCCGTATCGCAATTTCGTGTTCCCGTTTCAGCTGAACGCGGAGAACGAGAACCTTCTCCGTACGGTCAATCCCTCCAGCACTGATCCCAACGTGATCCGCAGGGCGGGCGTGCACCTCGCCAAAGGGACCGACGCCGCCGGCGCGGCGAGAGTTCGCGCAGTTCATGGCGCACGGCTACGCGAAGCCCGGGGGCAACGTGATCCACGCCGTCGCGCTCGCGTCGGATCAGATCCGGGCGCTGGCCCGCGCGAAGGTCGGCCTGATCTGGTCCCCGCACAGCAACTTCATCCTCTACGGCAGGACCGCGGACATCATGACCGCGATGGACGCGAAGATGATGGTCGCGCTCGCGCCGGGCTGGAGCCCGACCGGCAGCGCGGGGATGCTGGAGGAGATCTGCGTCGCCTACAAATGCAGTCTGACGCTGGGCGCGCGGATTCCCGAAGCCGCGCTCGTCGAGATGGCGACGATCAACCCGGCGAAGATGGCCGGCGTCGCCGCGCAGCTCGGCTCGATTGAACCCGGCAAGCTCGCGGATGTCCTGATCATGAAGCGCCGGGGGCCGAATGCGTATCAAGCGCTGCTGCTGGCCGGCCCAGGCGACGTCCTGCTCGTGACGGTCGGCGGCGTTCCGGTCTACGGCGACCGGGCCCTGATGCATCAGCTGCTGCCGAGGGCGCCGCTCGAGGACCTCGCGGTTTGCGGCGAACCGAAGTCCCTCCACATCGTCGACCGCCTGGCATCCGAGCAGTCCTGGGCCAACGTCCATCAGCGCCTGGCGGACCTGATGAAACGGATGGGTCTCGCCCCCGCCCCGTTGGCGACCTGCGCGCCGTAACGCCCGTAGCGCAAGGCTTTAGCTTTGCGATATCTTTTGTCGAGCTGGCCACCCGCCGTTCGATAAGGGTATGGAGGACAGACCAGTGCGATTCATGATCATTCGGAAGGCGACAAGAACACCGAGGCGGGCGTGATGCGAGCTGCGCCAGGTGTTCACGGCCGACGATTTCGGCGAAGCGTTCCCGCCGGAACTGCGCGAGCAGGGAGATCAGATCCGCGCGAAGCTCGCGAAGGACTAGCGTGACGCAGACCACGCGCTCGAAGGACGGGACGGCGATCGCCTTCGATCGCCTCGGGCAGGGGCCGGCGGTGATCTTCGTCGATGGCGCGCTGTGCTATCGGGCGTCGGGACCGAGTCAGCCTGTCGCTGCGCTGCTGTCCGAACACTTCACGGTGTACACCTACGACCGCCGCGGTCGCGGCGACAGCGGCAACACGCTGCCGTACTCGATCGAGCGGGAAGTCGAGGACATTGCCGCGTTGATCGCGGACGCCGGCGGCAGTGCGATGCTGTGCGGCGTCTCGTCCGGCGCCGTGCTCTCTCTCGAGGCCGCGACTCGCGGTCTCGCGATCACCAAGTTGGCGCTCTACGAGGCGCCGATGATCGTCGACGACACGCGCGAACCGATCCCGCCGGACTTTCTGTCGCGGCTCGAGGATGCTGTGGCAGCAGGCCGGCGCAGCGATGCGGTGAAGATGTTCCTGAAACTCGTGGGCCTTCCAGCCGTCGGCATCTTCGCGATGTCGTTTATGCCCGTATGGAAGACCCTCCTGGCCGTCGCGCACACGTTGCCGTACGACATCACGCTCGTCGAGCCGAATCAGCACGGCAAGCCGCTCCCGGGCGC
>JAYVMG010000578.1:0-6409 GCA_043759095.1 Acidobacteriota bacterium
GGTCTCGCCGAGGAGAATCCTCGCATCCTGACGACGAGGATCGTCGCCGTCGGCGAGGTGCCAGCGTGAGAGTGATCCACGTCTGGGATGCGTACGCGCCATCGCTGTTCGATCAGATTCACCCGTACCTGCTGAGCCGCCCGGAGCACGGCTCATTGCTGCTGGCGGCGCATCTCATCGAGAATCAGGCGACGGTCCTCCCGAACACCTTGTTCATGAACACGCGCTCCTCCAGCGAGGACATCCGGCCGCCGCTCTGGGTGCGCGCGCGGCGCCGGCTGCGCCGCGAGTTTGCGGAGACCGTCCGCCGCATCGCGCGCTCGAGCGGGGCGGCATCGGTCTGGTCCAGCGCGCCGCTCACACTGAGCATTTTCAACAGGTTCTGTCTCGCGCACGCGCCGGCGTTCCACGGCGATCTCGTCCACGCGCACTTCGGCACGACCGGCGTCATGGCGCTGCCGTTCATCCGCGCGACGACGCTGCCGTCGGTCGTGACGTTTTATGGCGTCGACGGCAGCGCGTCGCTGCGCATCCCCCGCTGGCGGGAGAACTACGTGGAGATGTTCGCCCAGGTGGATCGCGTGCTGGTGTTGTGCGACGCCGTTCGCGATCGGCTCCTGGCGATCGGCTGCCCGGCCCGGAAACTTCTGGTGTGGAATCTGCCCGCCGGCATCGAGCAGTATCCGTACAGCCCCCGCGCGTCGGCGCCCGCCGGCCCGGTCCGCTTTCTGATCGCCGCGCGCTTTGTCGAAAAGAAAGGGCACAAGTACCTGGTGGAAGCGCTCGAGACGGCCATTCGCGCCGGCGTCGACGCGCGGCTGACCATGATCGGCTACGGACCGTTCCGTCCAGCCATCGAACAGGACATCGCGCGCCGCGGACTGACCGATCGCGTGTCGGTCATCGATACCCAGCTGGCGTCGAGTTTCAGCGAGGTGTATCGCCGCGCGCTCGACGAGCACGACATCTTCGTCCTGCCGTCCACGACGGGCGTGAACGGCGACGACGAGGGCGGGCCGGCGCTGACCATGGTGTGCGCACAGGCTGCCGGACTGCCGGTGATCTCGACGCCGTTCGCCGGCGCCGAGCGATCGATGATCGACGGCGTCACTGGTCTGTTGTGCCGGCAGGATGATGCCGCATCGCTTGCGGAGCGCATGCAGTGGCTGGCCGCGCACCGCGAAGCATGGAACGCGCTCGGCAAGGCGGGGAGCGACCACGTTCGGGCGCATTTCTCGCTCGAGGGTCAGATGACCGCCCTGCTCGACGTGTATCGGGCCATTGTCGTCGAACCACATGGCCCGCGCCGCTGAGTCCCCGCTGGGGCACCAGTGGCGTGCGTTTCTTGCCGGCGGCACGCTGAGCCTGACGCGTCTGCTGACCGGCTTCGTGCGCGTGAAGTACGTCGCCCTCGTGCTCGGCACGGCGGGCGTCGGTTTCCTCTCGCAGGCGACCCAGTTGCAGCTGCTCGGCATCTCGCTCGGGTCGCTGTCGATCGCGGTGGGGATCATCAATCGGATGGGCGCGATCGGGGCCAACCAGCGCGAGCGGGAATCGCGGCTGCTCTCGACGGCGTTCACGATGCAGTTCACCGTCAGCCTGGTGATGCTCGGCGCGGCCCTGATCTGGTCGAGAGCGCTCACCGACGCCGTGTTCGGGTCGGAGGCGCTCGCGGCGTCGCCGATGTCGCCGCGCGACGTGCTGGTCGTCATCTGCAGTGTGCCGCTGGCGGTGCTGGCCTCGGGATATCTCGAGGCGGTGTTCTTCGGGGCCGGCCGGTACGATCTGTACGTGCGGGCGTCGATCTGGGCGACCGTGCTGGGGTTCTTCGCGACCGTCACGATCATTGCCGTCTGGCGCCTGCCTGGCGCCTTCTGGAGCATCTTCGCGAGCTCGGCGCTGCTCGTGACGCCATTCCTGATTTATGTGCGGCGGGTCCGTCCCTTCAGCCATCTGTTCCGGTTCGGCTTCGATCGGTCTGAGGCCAACGCCCTGTTCCGCTTCAGTGTGGTCGTGCTCATCAGCGGAGCGCTGGTGCCGTTCGCCCGGTTATGGGTGCAACGCGCCGTCATCGGGAATTTCGGCGTCGACGCGAACGGAATCCTGCAAGTGCCCTTCGCGGTCACCGCCTACTACACGCCGTTTCTGACCAACGCGCTCTGGGGACGGATGCATCCGACGGTGACCCGGGTCGGCGCGACGAGGGAGGGACGCCGCGAGCTGACCGCCGCGGTGCGCCTGACTGTCACCATGGCCGCCGCCGCCATCGTGACGATCCTGTTTCTGAAAGATCTTCTCGTGCCGCTGGCTTACTCTCGAGCGTTCGCGCCGGCGGCGCACCTGTTGCCGGCGCAGCTGCTCGGCGACTACTTCTATTTCGTCGCGCTGCCGTTCACGATCTACGCGCTCGGCCTGTCCCGCCTTCGCGTCTATCTGGCCGCGAATCTCGGTTATTCAATCGTCGCGGCGGCGACCAGTTTTCTGTTGCTGCGATCGATCGGCCTGGTCGGCGTGCCGATCGGCTACGGCCTCAGTGCCGCCTGCGGCGCCCTCGTGGCGATGGCGTGGCTGATCTGGCATCGCGACGAGGACATGCCGCTGACTGTCGGTTTCATCGCCGGCGGCTTCGCGGTCGTCGCCGTGCAAAGTGCGCTCGCGTGGCGTGGAAGCCATCCGGTTCTGCAAGGCATCATCTGCGTGACGGTCGATGCCGCCGCGCTGTTGTGGTTGTGGAAGGCGCGCGGGTCGGGCGACGAACACGAGCCCTCAGCGGGGGGGAATTCTTCGGAAGGCGCGCCGGTTGCGGAGCGTGCACCACACGAGGCGCTGGTACCACCCGGTCACGAAGGCCTGCGCCGACCTGGGTAACCAGTGGAACCCCGCCCGCAGCCATCCGCGTCCGGCCGCCGCCGGCCGGTCGGATGAGTCCCATCGCGCCACATAATCGCTCTGCAGCGGCGGCGTCACCAGGACGGGTACGGCCTCAACCCGTTTCGCCTCGAGCATCAGGATCGCTGGCGTCGCGGTCATCAACGGCACGCGCGCGCCGATGTCGGCAGGATCCGAGACGTCGTACCAAGTCTGGCGCCGGCTCAGTTCGATTCCTGGAAACGGATGCGTCACCAGCGCCATCCGCGTCAGCGTGAAGCCGTTCACGTTCTTGAACAGACGGAACCACAGCTCGGGGCTGAACTGATAGAAGCCGTGGCCGCACATGTTGTTGGCCGGCGATGAGAGAAAGAGCGTTCCGCCGCGCTTGACCAGCTGCATGCAGCTGGCGATGGCCACCGGGAGGTTGAACACGTGTTCCAGGGTGCCGGAATCGATCACCACGTCGAACTGTTCGTGGAGGGTCGCGGGCAGCGGCTGGTTCAAGTCATGCGTGAGCGCCGCCCCTTCGTAGTCGGAGTGATCGAGCGCGCGTAAGTCGCGCACGTCGAGGAACCGCGAGAGAAATCGATCCGCCGGCTCGCCGCTGCGCAGGTCGGCGATCTGGTTCCGGAGATCCGGACGGAACGCATCCGCCAGCGCCGCCAGTTCGGGTTGGCTGATGTACAGCCGCTGGCGTCCCAGCGTCAGCGTGCGGGTGAAATCGACGCCGCGCGCGCGCGCGGCGAGATAAAATTCGGCGTTACTCCTGATGATCCCCATCGGCTCTGCTGCGCGTCGCAACGTAGAATAGCCCGCAATGACTCCCGTCGGCTCCGGCGAGCCGCGAACGCGCCGGGCGACCCAGCAGTGGATGCCGCTGCTGTTCAACCTCGCGATCGGATTGTCCCTCCGCCTGGCGATGCCGTACACGCTGGCCGACAGCGGGGAGCGTTATCGCTATTATGCGATGAGCCTCTTCTTTCCGATTCGCGACTGTCCGAGCTTCCATTGTTTCCGGATTCTGCCGCCGCTTCTGACGTCGCTCCTGCCCTTCGAGGTCATCGATTCCTTTATCGTCGCGGGGTTCGTGCTGCAGGTGCTCGCGGGCGTGATGCTGTGGCTGATTGCCGAGCACATGCAGTGTTCGAAACGCGTCGCTGCGTATGCGGTGGCGTGGTAATGGGTGACCTGGGCGCCGATTCAGACGTTCGGCGATCCGCTGCTCATCGCCGATCCCGTTGCGGCGTTCTGGTCACTCTCGGCGCTCTCCCTGCTGTTGGAACAGCGGTTCGTTCTTGCGCTGATTGTGCTGGTGACGGGCGCGGCCGTCAAAGAGAGCATTCTGCTCGTGCCGCTGATCTATGCGGCGTACACCATGCTGGCGAATGATCCGGCGCGGCGCCGGATCATCTGGCTCGGGACGCTCATCGGCGGGCCGCTCGTTGCCTGGCTGCTGCTGCGCATCGCGCTGACCAACTGGTTCGGGTACGTCTCGTATCAGGACGAGAGCTACGTCCGTGACACGTATTGTTTGGTCTGTGGCTCCCGAATCTGGGCCGGTTCCCAAAAAACCTGCTGATCGCCGCACTCTACATCTTCGGCGCCTGCGGCGCGGCGTGGATTCTCGGTCCGCTCGGGTTGCGACACGCGAATCGCCGTCAGCGTGCGCTGACCCTTGCTGCGCTGCCGGCCATGGTCTTTCTCGGCCTGTACCAGGCGCCGGACCGCGCGCTCGCGAGTTTTCCGTACGCGACGATGATTCCCGCAGCGCTCGTGTTGAGCCGGCTGCCGCCAGGGTTGAACATCGCGTTACTGGTCGCCAGCGCCGCGTTTTCGATTCGCATGAACACCGCGGTGTCGTGGCTGCCGCGTATACCGATCACGCTCGCGCTGATCGCGGCGTTCACACTCGTTGCCGTGTGGCTCGACCGTCGCGGTCGTGTCCGTGCCGAGCCCTCTGCGCCCGTCGCATCGGCGTCTTCGCGGCCGGTTGCCGTCTGGGCCAGTGCGGTCTTCGTCATGGCGCTCGTTGGCGCCGTCTCTCTTCGTGCGTGGCGGGCGAACGCCGAACGCGAGACGCTGACCTGGCCGCCCACATCATCTCCCGTGCTCGTCGAGGACGAGGGAAACACGCTCGCGCTGGCCGCTTCGCCGGACGGCGAGTGGATCCTGTTCGTCGCGTCCGACGGCCCGGCCGGCGGCGCGGTGTTCGATCGCTCTCGGCCACTCCGCTTGCCGGAACGGAAGCGCCGCCGCTCCATTCTGGTCACCGGATGGTCACAGCGTCGGCTTTTTTGCGGACGGACGTCTGAAGACGCTGGATCTCTCGAGCGGAGCGGTTACGGTGCTGGCGTCGGCGCCGATGGGGCGTGGCGGGGCCTGGAGCCCGCGAGGCGTCATCGTGTTCGCTTCCGATCTGACCGGCGGCCTCTCGCGGGTGAAGGCAACCGGCGGATCGGTGACAACTGCCACCGCGATCGATCGCGCGCGCGGCGAACGGTCGCATCGCTGGCCCTCGTTTCTTCCGGACGGCCGCCACTTCGTGTTCGCTTCGCGGGCCGCGCGCCGTGAGCAGGCAGTGGTGGCCCTCGGCGAACTGGACTCCGGCGCGGTCGAAACGATCGTCGCCGTCGACGCCAGCCCCGCGTATGCCGGTCCGGGTTTTCTGCTGCTCGGCAGCGTTGACGGCCTGTGGATGCAACCGTTCGATCTCTCGCGCCTCCGCGCGTTTGGCGCGCGCTACCGGCTGGGCGCCAGCGCGTACAGCGCCGCGACCGGCCGCGGCGCCTTTGCCGCGACGGATCGCGTCGTCGTCTTTGCCGGGCCCACGGTGGATCAGCCGGCGGAAACGCCAAGTCATCTGCGGTGGGTGGACGATCACGGACGCCCTCTGACCACGGCAACCGCGGCGGATGCGGCGGCTCAAATCGCGTTGTCGCATGACGACACGGCGACCGGCATCGATCGCGGCGCCGGCGAGGGCATCGTCACGAGCCGTTCACCTGACGGGCGGGCGGTCCTCTATCAACAGCGGCGGCCGAAGGCGCCGGGCGCCTGGAATGTCTGGATCCAGCCTCGCGATCGCGGAGTGGGCGCCGTCCGACTTGTCGACGATCGGCACAATGCGGTTCAGGCGCAGTTCTCGCCCGATGGCCGCTGGATCGCCTACACGTCAGACGAGGACGGTGCGGACGAGGTGTACGTCCAGCCGTATCCGCAGACCGGTGAGCGCTGGCAGGTGTCGATGGACGGCGGTGCGCAGCCGCGATGGCGCAGCGATCGCGAACTGGTGTACGTCGCCGCCGATCGGTTCGTGCGCACGGCGGCGATCGACACGCGTCAGACGTTCCGATCCGGTCCGCCGCGGCCGCTCTTTGAGTTACCGTTGCGACCGGTCGACCGCCGCACCCGACTGTTCGAGTTCGCCATCGCGTCGGACGGCAGCCGGTTTCTCGTGAATGCCGTCGACGCGTGGCCGCAACCGGCGCCGGTCACAATCGTGTTCGGGTGGCGGTCCGCACCGGTGCGACAGTGACCG
>JAYVMG010000579.1:0-6407 GCA_043759095.1 Acidobacteriota bacterium
CTGCCGTTCACCGGCACGCCGCACATCAAGAACGACGACTACGTGGTGACGCTCAACACGCCGCAGTTCTCTCGGTTCTCCGGCAGCATGTTCTATATCTGGGGGCATGACGAGAACTTCTACGAGTGGTCGGCGGCGACCATCGCGTTCGCAACGTACACCATAGACTGGCGGCCGAACGACAAGATCCGCGTCAGCCCGCAATACCAGCTGCAGTCGTACGCGAGGCGCAGTGACGGGACGAGGGTCGCCGATGGCCGGATCCCGAGGCTGAAGATCGAATACCAGGCATCGCGGTCGATCTTCGCCCGCGTGGTCGGCGAGTACAACGCACAGCGGCAGGATGCACTGCGAGACGACTCGCGCACCAACCTGCCGATCCTGATTCGCGATCCATCGACGGGCGCCTACGCTCTGTCGACGGCGTTCGAACGGAATCGCTTCCGGGTGGACGCGCTGTTCTCGTATCAGCCGACGCCGGGGACGGTGTTCTTCGCGGGCTACGGCAGCTCGCTCAGCGAGCCGCGCGGACTGCGTTTCAACAACCTGTCCCGCACCAGCGACGGGTTCTTCCTGAAAGCGAGCTATCTGCTTCGGCTCTAGTCTGCCCTCAGCCCTCAGCCCTTTTGATTGGAGATCTTCGCCCACGCGTCACGCAGCGACACGGTGCGGTTGAAGACAAGCGCGCCCGGACGTGAGTCCGTATCGACGCAGAAATAGCCGAGGCGCTCGAACTGCACGCGCGTGCCTGCAGACGTTGAGGCGAGGCTCGGCTCCGCCATCGCGCCTGGCAGCACCTCGAGTGACGCCGGGTTCAGGTAGTCGAGAAACGTTTTTCCCTCGGGCGCGTTCTCGGGGTTCTCCATCGAGAACAGCCGGTCATACAGACGCACTTCGACTGGGATCGCCTGCGCCGCCGACACCCAGTGCATCGTCGCCTTGACCTTGCGGCCGTCGGGCGAGTCGCCGCCGCGCGTGGCCGGATCGTAGGTGCAGTGCAGTTCGACAATCTCGCCGCGGTCGTCCTTCACGACGTCAGTGCATCGGATGAAGTACGCGCAGCGCAGTCGCACTTCGTTGCCGGGCGAGAGGCGGAAGAATTTTTTCGGCGGGTTCTCCATGAAATCGTCGCGCTCGATGTAGAGCACGCGCGAGAACGGGACCTTTCGCGTGCCGGCCGAGGCGTCTTCTGGATTATTGATGACGTCGACCTCCTCGACCTGCCCTTCCGGGTAGTTCGTGAGGACGACCTTCAGCGGACGAAGCACCGTCATGACGCGCGGCGCGCGCTTGTTCAGATCCTCGCGCACGCTGTGCTCGAGCTGCGCCATGTCGATGACGTTTTCTTTTTTCGCCACGCCGATGCGGGCGCAGAAGTCGCGGACCGATTCCGGTGTGTAACCGCGACGCCGGAGTCCGCTGATCGTCGGCATGCGCGGATCGTTCCAGCCGGTCACGTGACCCTGCTGCACGAGCTGGAGCAGCTTGCGCTTGCTCATCACCGTGTAGTTCAGGTTCAGGCGGGCGAACTCGTACTGCCTGGGTTTATCGCCTGCGATCAGGCTGTCGACCAGCCAGTCGTACAGCGGCCGGTGATCCTCGAACTCTAGTGTGCAGATCGAATGCGTGATCGTTTCGATCGCGTCAGACAGCGGATGCGCGTAGTCGTACATCGGGTAGATGCACCAGGTGTCGCCGGTCCGGTGGTGCGTCGCGTGGCGGATCCGGTACAGCGTCGGGTCGCGCATGTTGAAGTTCGGCGACGCCATGTCGATCTTTGCGCGCAGCACGTGCGCGCCATCGGGGAATTCGTCGGCGCGCATGCGCGCGAACAGATCGAGGTTCTCCTCGACGGATCGGTCGCGGTACGGGCTGTTCCTGCCTGGCTCGGTCAGCGTCCCGCGGTGCGCCCGGATGTCATCTGCGCTGAGGCTATCGACGTAGGCCTTGCCCTGTGCGATGAGCTCGACGGCCAGTTGATACAGCCGCTCGAAATAGTCCGACGCGTACAGCTCCGCGCTCCACGCGAAGCCGAGCCACGCGACGTCTTCCTTGATCGCATCGACGTACTCGATGTCTTCCTTGGCCGGGTTCGTATCGTCGAAGCGCAGATTGCAGGCGCCGCCACGCTCCTCGGCGATGCCGAAGTTCAGGCAAATCGATTTCGCGTGACCGATGTGCAGGTAGCCGTTCGGCTCCGGCGGAAACCTCGTTGCCACACGGCCGTGATGCTTCCCCGCCGCCAGATCCTGGTCAACGATCGCGCGAATGAAGTCGACGGTCGCCCCTTCGCCGGGCTTCGGCGGAGCCGATCCGTGGTCGTCGGTCATGGTGGTGCGACTATTCTAGTGCGTGGTCCGGCTGCGGGTGAAGAACCAGAACAGCAGCCACGCGTCGATCGCCACGACCAGGGCCATCACGCCGTACGCCGCGCTGCTGTCGACAAGATGCAGGTCGCGCAGCAACGTCGAGAGGCCGAACGAGACGATCCATGCATCGAAACTCATGCAGATGCGCCGGAACGTCTCCGGCGGCAGATGCCGGATGAGGACCGCGCCCAGCGGCACGCCGATCAGCACGCCAGGGAGAATCGCGGGGATCAGCGTGAAGCTCTCGCGGATGAACAGGCCAGCGGCCGCATAGGCGATCGCGGTCATCGACGCTTCGGCCAGCCGCACGAGCGCGAGCGCCGCGCGGAACTCCTGCTTCGAGAAGCCCTGATTGTTCAGCGCCACCGCCAGCGGCGGGCCCGAGATCGTCGTCACCGCGTAGAGGAGGCCGACGCCGCCGCCGAGCGCCATCCCCGCGGCCCGCTCGTTGCGCACGGCTCGGCGGATGCCGGCGGCCTGCACCAGGATCAGCGGCAGCAACGCCGCGTAGGTGCCGAGCTTCAGCCATCCCGGATGCACGCGCGACACGATCAGCGTACCGATGATTACGCCTGGAATCAGGCCGACAACGACCCATCGGACTCGGCTCAGGACGAGCGGCACCGCCGCACGATTCACCCACAACGCCCAGCCGTTGAGCACCACCTCGATCAGGACGAGCGCCGGGTTCAGGATACGGTTGGTCAGGAACAACAGCGCGAGCGGGACAGTGATCGACGAAAATCCATACCCCAGCGCGCCGTTGACGACAGCGGCGCCAAGGGTGATGGCCACGAGCGCGAGCAGATGTGGCATGCTGTGACGGTTATCTCACGCGCGGCATGTATTCGGAGAAAGAGGAGTACGTATGGCGATTCGACTGGGCGACGTGGCGCCGGATTTCTCGGCGGAAACCACCGAAGGGCACATCGATTTTCACGCGTGGAAAGACGGTAAATGGGCGGTGCTGTTCTCGCATCCCCGTGATTTCACACCGGTCTGCACGACGGAGCTGGGCGCCGTCGCAAAGCTGAAACCGGAGTTCGACAAGCGGAACACCGTGGTCGTCGGACTGAGCGTGGATCCGATCGATTCCCACGCGCGCTGGGCCCAGGACATCAAGGATGTGACCGGGCAGACGCTGAACTTTCCGCTGATCGGCGACCCGGACAAGAGCATCGCGAACGCGTACGACATGATCCACCCCAACGCGAGCGATACAGCCACCGTGCGGTCGGTCTTCGTCATCGGACCTGACAATAAGCTGAAACTGACGCTCACCTATCCCGCCAGCACCGGGCGCAACTTCCTCGAGATCCTGCGCGTCATCGATTCGCTGCAGCTCACGGCGAAGCACAAGGTGGCGACGCCGGCGGACTGGAAAAACGGCGACGACGTCATCATCGTGCCGGCCGTCTCCGACGAAGACGCGCGCAAGATGTACCCCGACTACGTGACAAAGAAGCCGTACCTGCGCACCACGAAACAGCCTTCATAGCAGGGCCAGCGCGGCCAGGCGATCCAGGGTCAACTCGCCGGCGTGCGTCACGTGAAGATGCGCGCCGGTGAGATCGTGACGCTCGGTCAGCCAGTGCGGGATCGCGACGGTCTTCATCCCGGCCGCAAGCGCCGCCGCGATGCCGGGACCGGAATCCTCGATCGCGACCGATTGCGCGGGATCGACACCGAGCCGCCGCGCCGCCGCGAGGTACACGTCAGGCGAAGGCTTGCGGTGCGCAACTTCGTCACCAGTCACCACGGCGCCGAACATCGGCCGGATCCCGAGGCGCTCGACCGCGCCCACCACCCATCGCGCCGGCGCAGACGAGGCGATTGCCGTCGGCACGCCGGCCTCGTTCAGCCGCGTCAGTAAATCGAGGACGCCGCGCATCGGGACTGTCGGGACCACGTCCTCGAAGATCCGTTTGCGCTCGGCGAAATACTCGTCGCGCGGCGGCACAACACGCGCCTGCACCGAGAGCCGACGGAACCACTGCTCGTCGTGTCCGTCGCTCCAGGTGCCGATCACGCCGCACCACTCCTCGACCGTCAGCGTGACGCCGTACCGCTCGTAGATCTGCCGGTGGGATTCGTACTCAGGGCTCTCGCTGTCGAGAACGATGCCGTCGAAGTCGAAGATCACCGCAGCGATTGGTGGCACAGGGAGATGATAGCTGCGCGAGTCGAATCTAGCCACGAAGGCACGAAAACACGAAAACACGAAAAAGATTCTAGATCTCTCGGAGCGAAGACTACTCAGCCCTCAACGCAATCATCGGATCGACGCTGGTGGCGCGACGCGCGGGGATGTAGCTCGCGAGCAGCGCGACCAGCGCGAGAAACGCCGCCGTGCCGATGAAGCTAAGCGGATCGGTCGCGCTGACGTTGTACAGCTGACTGGTGATCACGCGCGTGACGGCGGCCGCACCGATGACGCCGCAAAGGATGCCGATGCCGGCCAGCCGCGCGCCCTGGCTGACGATCAGCGTGAAGATGTCCTGACGCCTGGCGCCAAGCGCCATGCGCACCCCGATCTCCTGCGTGCGCTGCGACACCGCGTACGCCAGCACGCCATAGACGCCGATTGACGCGAGCAGCAACGCGATGACGCCGAAGATCGAGAACATCCAGCCGAACAACCGGAACTGCCAGAAGGTGCTGACGCGCGCCTCCTCGCCGCTCTGCAGGTTGAACAGCGGCAGCGTGGGATCCGATTTCCGGATCTCCTGCCGAACGGCGCTCGAGATCGACGCGGGCGCGCCACCCGCGACACGGATCGTCAGGCCCGTGTTCCTCGTGGGCTCGTACGGATACGACAGAAATGCGTACGGCGATGGCTTGTCGTCGCGCACCGTGAACAGGCGGAAGTTCGACACCTGGCCGATGACCGTGATCCACTGGTTCTGTTTGTCGTCGAGCATCCGGAAACGCTGACCGATGACGTCGGTGCGGTTTGGCCAGAGCTGCTTGGCGAGCGCACCGTTGACGATGGCGACGCCCGATCGGCCCTGCCCTTCCGCGTCGGTGAAATCGCGGCCGGCGACCAGCGGGACGTTGAGTGTCTTCAGCAAGTGCGGTGTCACAGAGTAGTACGACACGTGCGGCTCCTGCCCCGCGGTGATCGGGACGCCTTCCGGCACGACGCCGCTTCGGGATCCGCCGCCGCTCAACGGCACCATGTTCGACGCCATCACCGACACCACGCCCGGCAGCACTTCCACACGGCGGACGATGTCCTCCACCCGGCGGACGATCGCGTCGGGTGCGTCGTACTGATCGCCGGGCATGTAGAACCGCAACGTCATCAGCGGCGCGGTGTCGAGGCCGGCGCGTGAGTCCTGCAGGTTCAGGAAGCTGCGGACGAAGAGCGACGCGCCGACGAGCAGGATCAGCGACAGCGCGATCTCCGCCACGACCAGCACATTTCGCAGACGGTTGCGCGCGCCGCCCGCGCTGCCGCGCCCGCCGTTCTTGAGCGCGTCATAAACGTTGGTCTTCGCCGCCTGTAACGCCGGCGCCATTCCAAAAATCAGTCCGGTCAAGACGGCGATCGCGCTGGTGTAGGCGATCACGTGGGGGTTCATGCTCCAGTCGATGTGGCGCCCCAGCCCTGATCGTCGCGCTGTTCGGTGGCGAGGCCGTCGGCGACCGCGCCGATGTCGCGCCGCGCCTCCTGCAGCGAGACGCCTGGCTTCAGCCGCGCCATCACTTGAAGCTCGCGCGTGCTTCGCGGGTTTGCGTACTCGATGGGCACCAGCGGGATCCAGAGCTGCGCCTGAGCAGGAAACTGAAATTTCGGCGGCATCACGCCGATGATCGTGTGCGGGTTGCCGTTCACGGTGACTGTCCGGCCGATGACGTTCGGATCGGAAGCGTAGCGGCGCTGCCACACGCCGTGGCTCAGCAGGACGACGCGCGGCCCGCCCGGCGTATCCTCTTCCTGTCGAATCTGCCGGCCGAGAACCGGCTGGATACCGATCATCGGGAACATGTTCCAGGTGACCGTCGCGCCGTTGAAACGCTCGGGCTCATCCGTGC
>JAYVMG010000580.1:0-2403 GCA_043759095.1 Acidobacteriota bacterium
GTGACGATCTCGCCGAAGACGTCGCGGAAGTCGGTGGTGACGGCAAGGTCGCGGCCGTCGTAGCGCTTCTCGACCGACAGCCCGGGCCACTTGCCGTAGACGTGGCCGCCGCGGACGCCGCCGCCGATCACCATCATCGCGTTGCCGTGACCGTGATCCGTGCCGCGGTTGCCGTTCTCGCTCACCGCCCGCCCGAACTCCGACATCGTCAAGACGACCGTGTCGTCCATGCGATCGCCGAGGTCCGTGACCAGCGCTGCGATCGATCGCGAGAAGTCGTCGAGACGCGTCCCGAGCTGACCCTGCCCGGCGCCCTGGTTCACGTGCGTGTCCCAGCCGCCGACGTCAGTGAACGCGACCTCGAGACCGACGTTGGCTTTCGTGAGCTGCGCGATCTGCCGCAGCGACTGGCCGAACGGGCTGCGCG
The DNA here is from genome assembly GCA_043759095.1 of Acidobacteriota bacterium. Lineage (GTDB taxonomy): Bacteria > Acidobacteriota > Vicinamibacteria > Vicinamibacterales > CAVVIG01 > CAVQFC01. The sequence continues at coordinate 428 of JAYVMG010000580.1, forward strand.
GATAGTCGGCGGCGTTGGCCGGCTCGTACTTCGACGGGTCAGCGGTCTTCAGCATCTTGATCGCGCTGAACGCTTCACGGCCGGCGCCGTTCAGCACGGAGTCGGCCGCGGCGGCGTACTCTGCCTCGAAGGACGCGCCGACGGCCTCGCTGGCCCCGCCGGCGCGAATGCCGAACTGTGCGAGCTGGCTGACCGCGAGTGCCGGCGCCGTGCCCTGCAGCATGCGCGGCAACTGCGAGGTGAGCGCGACGGCGCGAAATGGCGTCGGGTGATCAGTGTGCTGATTCTGCAGATAGCGATTCAGCCAGCCGTCCGACGTGCTCTTGACGCCCGGCGTCGCGCTCTCCATGTAGTCCTGCGCGTCGAAATGCGACCGCGTGCTGTTCGGTGATCCGCACGCATGCACGATCGCCAGCTGGCGCGAATCCCAGAGTGGCTTCAGCGGCTGCAGCCGTGGGTTGAAGCCGAAGAAGCCGTCGAGATCGAGCGCCGCATTCTCGCCGATGTTCGGCCGCGGAATCGCGATGCTCGGTCGCGCCTTGTAGTAATCGCTCTCCCCGAACGGGACGATCACGCTGAGGCCGTCGACCGCGCCGCGCTGGAAGATCGCGATGAGCTGTTTCGAGCGGCCCGACGCAGCGACCGCCGTCCGCGCCATGAACGACGGCGCGAAGCCGAGACTGACGAACGCGAACGCGCCGTTCTTGAGAAATACGCGTCTGGACAGCATGGTTATCGCCTTTGAAATTCAGGGGCGCCGAGATTCAACGCTGTGAGCGATTGCGGGCCCTCGATCAACGTTCCCCGCACCTGGTGACCGATGAGGCGCACCGCAAAGTTCATCCGGCTCACGAGCGCACCGGTGTTCACCCACGCATCGCCGGTGTCCTTGTAGCCGGTCGGTGGCTGGCACATGTAGAGCGGCATGCCGAGCTGCTCCAGTTCGCGGACGAGCGGCCGCGCGTCCTGAACGTCGGCGCCGGTGGCGCGCAGCGCGCTGGCGACGAACTCGAACGGCGTTTTCACCTTGGCGCGGTACGCGTCGGGCGACAGGAATTCCGGCGATGTGAGGATCGTCCGCATCACCTCGCGCAGATCGCCGTCGGTGTCGCGGAACCGCGCCGCCACACGCGCGACCAGCGCCGGCGGTGGCGTGTCGCTGACGAACCGGCGGGTCAGCTTCGTGGCGATGAAGGTCGCCGTCGCCGGCTGCCGCGCGAGGATGTCGAGCACCTGCTCGCCGTCCGATTCACCGCCGCCGGCTTTGATCATATGTCCGAGCACGATTTTCTGTCCGGTATCGTGGAGTCGCGGCTCGAATTGGAAGCTGCCGCTTTTGCGCGGGTTGTCGATGGTCCATCCAGTCAACGCGCGCGCCACTTCCGTCACGTCCTTCTGCGTGTAGCCGCCGTCCACGCCGAGCGTGTGGAGCTCCATCAACTCGCGCCCGTAATTCTCGTTCAGCCCTGTTGGCGCTTTCTTGCCCTTCGCGGCGCCGGCGCGCGGCATTGGCGCCATCATGCCGGGACGGCCGAACGGTCCTCGCACCATGCGCGCGCGGCCGGCGTTGTCCGGCAGATGCGGGCCGTTCGGATCCGCGCTCATCCAGTTGTCGAGGTAGAAGAGCATCGCCGGGCTCTTCGCCGTCGCGCCGAGCAGATCGCGGAACTTCCCGAACACGCGCGGCCGGATCGTGTCGCGCTCGTACTCGGTGAGGAGAAACCGATCGCGGCCCTTGCGCGCGTCGACGTTGAAATGATTGAACCAGAAATCCGAGAGCACTTCCTGGAGTTGGCGTTCGCTGTAGACCGCGCGCAGCAGTTTCTGCTCAGCGAGTTCGGCCATCACACTATTGGCTCGCTGCTGCATCGCATCCGGCGGTTGTGTGCCGTCGCCGGCCGAGGCATCATTGTTCTTCGCGTCCTGCTTGCGCTGCCGCCTTGCTTCGAGTTGCGGCGCCTCGTACTGCTCCGCGA
>JAYVMG010000581.1:0-2400 GCA_043759095.1 Acidobacteriota bacterium
ATACGTGTAGCCTGGATCGAGGAAGCCCACCTGATCCTGACGGTAGTGCAGCGTCGACACGACGCGCGGCGGAGCCGTCCATTTCGCGCCCTTCGGCTCGCTCGGCATGCTGATCGTCCAACGCTCCGGCTCTGGAACGAAGGCGGAGAAGGCGATCGATTTGCCATCGGGCGACCAGCGCGCGTTACGCGGCGCTTCGCCAACGCGGGTGATCTGCGTCGCCGGGCCGCCGGTATCGACCCAGCGCACGAACAGCTGCACGCCTTTCGGCTCGCCTTCCGCCGCATACATCAGCCGTTTGCCGTCCGGCGACCAGCGTGCGCCGGATCCCTTTACGAGGAACCGATGCTGCGATCCGTCCGCGTTCATGATCCACAGCGCCGATTCCCACTTGTCCTCGATCTGATTCACCGTCTGGCGCGTGTAGACGATGCGCGAGCCGTCGGGGGAGATCTGGGCGTCGCTGACGCGCTCCCAGTCCAGCCAGTGCTCCGTCGTCAGCAGCGTCGCCGATCGCGTTTCCTGCGCGACCAGGCCGACGCCTCCAGCAGCGGTCACCGCGGCCAGCGCCACAGCGATCGCGAGGCGCTTCATCGCGCACCCGCCTGCGACGTGCGGGTCGCCTTCGTGCGCTCGAGTCCCAGCACCGACAGCCGGCGATTGGACATGCGCATCAGCGACTGCTCGAACTGCGCGGCGGCCTCTTTCGCGCGGCCCTGCTCGAGCAGCCATTCACCGTACATCTCGAATGACGGCTTGATCGGCTCCGGCGGTCCCGACGGCGCGTCGAGCGCCATCTCGATCGCGGTCGCCTCTTTCAGCAACCGGTCGGCCGTAGTTGCGTCTTTCTGCGCCGACGCGACTGCCGCGCCCACTTCCTTCTCCATGATCGCGAACGGCCGCGCGCGGTAGGCGTTCGACCCGGTCTCGGCTTGCGTGCGCATCGCCTTCAGCTTCTCGAGCGCGACGTTCGCAGTGGCGAGGTCGCCAAGCTTCGCGGCGCTGAGGCCGCTGGCCAGCAGATACGCGGCGCTGCCGTCGTACCCGGGTGCGCCGCCATCGTTCACCGCACCGGCGGGCAACGCCAGCTTCTCCCAGCGCGCGGTCTCGACCACCTGACGCGCTTTCATCGCGGCGTAGCCGTCGCGAATGTTCGGCGCGGTGTCCTTGTCGGCCACCGCTTTCGCCTGATCGACGGCCTTCTGCGCCTCGTCGAACTTGCCCTGCTGGAGGTAGGCGTACTGCAGCCAGCCGAGCGTGTGGAAATCCTCGCGGCCGCGGGGCAGGTTCTTGGCGACCGCTAGATCGACGGCGGCCTTGTACGCCACGACGTTGGACGCGACCACGTCGTCCCACATCCCGAGCTGCACGAAGATGTGCGAGGGCATGTGGAGCGCGTGCGCTGCGGACGGCGCGATCTTCGAGTACTCGCGCGCCGCCGTCAGGCTGAGGATCGCGTGGTCGGGATCGTCGAAGGCGTGGATGATGTAGTGCGCAGCGCCGGGATGCTGCGGATGACGCTGGAAGATGCCCTGCGCAATCGCGGCGGCCTGCATCGCGTTGCGCGTATTGGACACGCCGGGCCGTCCCGTGCCGAGCAGCGCCAGCGAATATAGGCACGCGATCTCATCGTCGGCCGGATACTTCGCGTGCATGGCTTTCAAGGTGTCGGCGTACGCGATGTCGCGGGTCAGCTTGTCGCCGGCGCCGAACAGCACGTCTGCCGATTCCATAAACTCGCGCTCTTTGCCGGCGGGCGCCTTCGCCGCGCGCGCGGCGGCGGTCGGCGCGAGCCGCTCGAGGACCTTGCGGGCTGCCGCCAGATCCTGCTGGGCCCACAGTGGATGGTTGTAGCTCATCGCCTCGCCCCAGTACGCCAGGGCGAATAGCGGCTCCGCTTTCTGCGCGTCGCGGAAGGCTTCGGCGGCGATGTCGAACTCGAAGTTATACAGGCCCTTTACTCCCGTCAGGAATGGAGCCTGCGCCGCCGGCTTGGCGGACGTCGGAAAGTTGATCGAGCCCAGTTCGATGGTTTTTGGCGCTTGAGCCGCGAGGCTCGCGCCGAACATGACCCCCACCAGCAGACCGACCACGAGCGAATGATTCCGGAGTTTCATCAGACACCTCCCAAGGCTGCGCCATTCTAGCCCGGTCGGCCGGTGTACACTCGCGAAATGCCGGCGACGATCCGGAGCGCCACCGAGGGTGATGTCGACGCGATTCGCGCGATTCACAATCAGGGGGTCGCCGGAACGGATTCTGGAATGCTGAAAACGCGAGTGACGCCGATCCGGATCCTGATCGTGGCGCTGCTGATTCACGCGGTCGTCTTCACGATTTCCGCGGTCACGAGCCCGGAACCCGCCGGCGACTTCGACCGGTACTACGAGATCGGCAGCA
>JAYVMG010000582.1:0-2398 GCA_043759095.1 Acidobacteriota bacterium
GGATTGAGCTGCAGCGCCTCCCGGTAGCAGGCCTGCGCCTCGGGAAAACGGCCGAGATCGTGGTAGATGTTCCCGAGATTGAAATGCGCCTCGAAGAAATCCGATTCGAGGCCGATCGCGCGTTCGTAGAGCGCCTGCGCCTCGGCGAGTTCGTCGCGGCTGTAGTGAATGTTCGCAAGGTTGATAAGCGCAGCGACCAGGTACGGATCCAGCTCCAGCGCTTTCCGGTAGGCCTGCGCCGCCTCCTCCTGCGTCGAGTCGTCGCCATCGTCCAGCGCTGACGCCGCCAGGAAATACTCCTCGGCCAGCGCGGTGTCGTGCGACGCGGCCGGGCCTTCGATCACCGTCTTCACCGGCTTGCGCGCGGTCTCCGGCCGCCGCAGCGCGATGATCTTGGCCGGCGCCGCGTCCAGACGGAAATCGAACTCCATTTGACCCTGCCGCGCAGCGATCAACGTGCGGACGACACTGCGAAAGGGGTGGCCTTGGACGAGCCCGTCGTTAGCCTGCTTGATGATCGTCAGATCGGGGAACGCGAAGAACGTGTCCGCGTTGGTCCACAACACCGGCCGAAGCACACCGCACTTCACCAGATAGCGCAGATGATCCTCTCGCAGCGCGCGGTACCGCGCCAGCACATCGCGCAGCGCGTGATACTGACGCTTGAGCGTGTCGGGCGTCGGCACGCCGGCGAGGCGGCAGAATTCCTCTTCGGTCAGGATTCGGATCGGCGTCGCGCCGGGCTGTGCGTTCATCTCCTCCGCCCGTTTCAGCTTGTTCGATTTCTCCCGGACCGTGCGGCTGAACCCGGACGCGGCCTCGGTTGGATCTTCGTCGGCGCTTGGCGTGGGTCCGAATCCCTCCGCGCCAATCACCAGCATCGTCGTCTTCGCGTTGACTTCGTCCGCCGTGACGCCGCCGAGGCGTGCGACAAGCGCGCTCGCATCCTTGCGGCCGAGCGAGCTGAGTTTTCCGGTGAAGACGACGAGTTGTCCGGCGAGTGGCAAACGATTCAGCTCAGGCGAGGGGGAGGGCCATCGAAACCCAAGATGATGGAGAATGAGGGCTAAGTCAAGTCTCAAGTCTCAGGTCTCAACTCTCAGGTCTCAACTCTCATGATTCTGGCTGGCGACATCGGCGGGACAAAAACGTTGCTCGGGCTGTTCGCGGCCGCACCGATGCGGCCGCGCCCGCTTGTCGTCCGTTCGTTCGGCACGCTCGATCACACCGATCTGCCGGCGATGATTGCCGTGTTCATAAACGAGACCGAGGCGGTGTCCGCGCGCACAGTGCACGGCGCGATCGATGCTGCGTGCTTCGGCGTCGCCGGACCGGTGACAGGCGACACCGTCAAGGTGACCAACGTCCCGTGGTTCGTGGACGGGCGCCAGGCGGCAGCAGCGCTCGGGCTGGCGCGCGTCGCGCTGCTGAACGACCTCGAGGCGCTCGCCCACGCGGTACCGGTGCTGCGCGAATCGGAAACGCATGTGCTGCAGCCGGGCACGGCGCTGCGCGGCGGCAACATCGGACTGATCGCCGCCGGCACAGGCCTCGGCCAGGCGCTGATCCACAACATCGACGGCCGGTTCGTACCGTCGGCGTCCGAAGCTGGGCACGCTGATTTCTCGGCGCGCACCGAGCGCGAGATCGCGTTGCTTCGGGATCTGACGGCGCGCTATGGCCGCGCGGATGTCGAAGGGGTCATCTCCGGCCGCGGGCTGCTGAACATCCATCGCGTCGCGCACCGAGAGCCGTGCGCGGCGGCGGTGAATCTCGAGTCGCCGGACGCGGGGGCGGCCATCTCGGCGGCGGCGATCGAGCAACGCTGCGCCGGATGCGTCGAGACACTGGATCTGTTCGTCGAGGCGTACGGCGCCGAGGCCGGCAACCTCGCGCTGCGATCGGTGTCGACCGGCGGCCTCTACATCGGCGGCGGGATTGCGCCGAAGATTCTTCCCGCGCTCACGACCGGCGTCTTCATGCGGGCATTCCTGGCGAAGCCGCCGCTGGACACGATGCTGTCCGCGATGCCGGTGAAGGTGATCCTGAACGCCGAGTCCGGCCTGCTCGGAGCGGCCGTCTTCGCGGCGACCCGACGATAATCTCTCCACCACGGAGGACACAGAGGACACAGAGAAAAAACGGGTTTTGACCTCCGCGTCCGCCGTGTCCTCCGTGGTTGCGCTCTTGCACAAGTATCCACCAGCACCTCGCACCGATCTGATCGAAACACTCCACGGCGTCGCCGTGCCCGATCCGTTCCGCCGCCTCGAATCGGCCGACGACCCGGAGACCGTCGCATGGGTCGCTGAACAGAACGCGCTGGCGCGACGACAGTTCGAGACGCCGCTGCGCCAGACGCTCGTCGCGCGGCTACGCGAGTTGCACCGCGTGCCGC
>JAYVMG010000583.1:0-6346 GCA_043759095.1 Acidobacteriota bacterium
CTGGCCCAAGCGCTTTATGCACTGCAATCGCGGCTCCGATTACCGTTGCAGTCACGAGATTGTGATCTCTCAACTCTGTGTCTCTGTGACTCTGTGGCCCGTTCATCTTCGTGTCTCCACCGAGAACACTCTCAATGCCTCCGCACGCTGCTCGACCGGAATCAACGGAAACGTGCTCAGGATGTAGTCGAACTCCGAGACACTGAGTTGATACAGCCCCGCGACCAGCGCATTGAGGCGCGCGAGCGCTGCGGCGCCGGGTCGTCTCGCCAACAGACGCGCGAGCGACGCAACTTCTCGACACGCCGCCGGCGCAGCCTCCGGCGTCGGGATCGGTAACTGCTCCACCGTCCCCGTCGTCACATGCGTTGTCACCCGCAGGCGCACGAGGTAGTTGACCACGAAGCTGTTGAAGAGACCGCAGAGCAGATGCTGCGCGGGCGACGAAAGCGGCGTGCGAAGACAGAACACCGTGTGCGTGGACACGCAGCCGGCCGGAAGCACCGCGGCAATCAGGGTCAGGCGATTCGTGGCGCCGGCGACATCGCGATAGGCCAGCCGCGGGTGTGCGTGACGGTCGCCCCGCAGGAGCCGGCGCGCGTCCGCGACCCCGATGCTGTGGCGCACGGATGCGAGCGCAACGCGGAACGGCTCGACATGTTTGCCTTCCACGACAGGCAGACCCCGGCCCGCGGGCCGGAATGCGTCGCGATCGTCGCTGGCGTTCAGCTCGCGCCCGAAGCGGACCGCCCAGCCGTCCGCGCTGCCGAGCGGGGCAAACAGCGAGGCGGCGCGCTCGACGATGGCGAGGTCGGCCGCGCATCGCAGATTCGGAATCGCAAGCCCGGGCCCGGAGATGCGCTCGAGCAGCGCCGGCGACACCCGAACTGGAAACTGCGCCTCCGAAACCTCCTCTCCGATCGATTCGAGTTCCGCCGGATCGTCGACACCGAGCCGGCAGGCGATCTGATCTGTCGGCGCACCGGGCGACGCGGTGACCAGCAGGAACCGGACGCTGCGATGAATCGGAAACACACCGCGGCGGTTCTCCATGCCGACGATCGCGTCCACGCGACAACGGGAGAGCAACAACCGGCGCAGCGGCGCGCTGCCGTGATCGGTCGCGAGACCCGACGGCAGCACCAGGCCCAGGCGGCCGCCGCGGCGCGTGAGTGCGATCGCGCGCTCGACGAATAACTGGTACCGGTTCGCGTGGCCATCCGATTGCGCGCGGTAGATGCCGGCGTCGCGCGTGAAGCGAATCACCTGGGTCATGTCGCCTCGTGCGCGCGATCGCGCGTCAGCGCCGCCGCTGTCGGCGCGAATCATGTCCCATGGCGGGTTACCGAGCACCGCGTCGAAGCCGGCCTCAGGCAGACGGGCGCCACCGCGGTCGAAAAACACTTCCGGAAATTCCAACTCCCAGTGAAACAACCGGCGCGCCTCGCCGACCGCGTCCGCCTGGTCGAGATAGCGTTTCGCGGTCGCCGCCGGCAGTGCGCTGATCCCGGTCAACGCCGCATCCGACAATGCACCGAATGCCGCTGCCGGAGGGATGTTGGCCGCGTCAGAAAACCACGTGGCGCACCAGAGATGCGCGATGCGCTTCCATCGCGTCAGCGCCGCATGCCGTCCCGTGAGTTCGGCAAACGCCCGTTCCTTGGCCCGCACCTGTTCCACCGTGTCGTTCGGGATCGTCTCGAGAGAAAAGCGCAGCGGCAGGGCTTCCCGCAACGCGTGCGACACAGCGGCATCGTCAAACAGCGGGAGGCTGCGGTCGGCCGTCCGCCAGCGTCGCGCCGCCGGCGGATGACGGAGATCCGCGAGCCAGGCGCCCAGCAGGCTGTCGCCGACCTGCAGCCGGTGATCCAGAAAGCTGAGCGGTCGATCGGCGGCCAGCGTGGCCAGCCACAGTGAAAGACGCGCGAGCTGCACCGCCATCGGGTTGAGGTCCACGCCGTACAGGCAGCGCTCCGCGATCGTTCGTCTGATGGCGACGCGCTCGGCGTCGCCGATGTCGCTCGCGAGACAACCGCCGGCCTGAATGAGCGCGCGTTCGTAGGCGCTCGCCAGATAGCGGCAGGCGGCCACAAGGAATGCGCCGCTGCCCATGGCGGGATCCACGATCCGCAGTTGCAGGATCCGCTCGGGCGTCGCGTCGCGCACGAGCGGGCCCAGCGTGCGTCGCACCAGGTAATCCGCGATGGGCTGTGGCGTGTAGAACGTGCCGGTGGCCTTGCGCACGCCGGATCCAGGTTGGAGCGACACGTTTTTCTGTTCACCGCGCGGCTCGTAGTCGAGCAGCGTTTCGTACACTGCGCCGAGTTGCTCGACCCCGAGATCCCGGTACGCGATCCGCTCCCGCCCCGCGCGATCGGGAGCCGGTCGCGTGGACAGCGCCACGATCGCGCGGCGCGCCGCCTCGTCGTCGAGATCGCGGCGGTCGGCGAGCGGCGTCCGTGCAGGGGCGAACAGACGTCCGTTGAACGCCGTCACGTGAAGATCGCCGGCGCGGCAGCCAGCGTGAGCGAGTCTGGCGATGGCGCGCAGCGCGTCCCACATGCCGAGCGCGTGATCGCTCTGCTCCGCGGCCTCACACAACCCTTCAAGGCTGTAGCTCTCGCGGTACACCGGATGCCAGAGCGGCACGAGCGCCCGCGCTTCGGCAAACAGCAGGAACAGGATGCGGTAGACGATCGTCAGCGCCTGCTCGAAGCTGTCCGGTGCCGCGACCTTGCGCTGATGGGCGACCAGGGCTCGCAGCACTTCGCCTGATGCGGTCAGCACGCCATCCCGCAGCGATCGGCAGACGCCGGCGGCGTGCCGATCGGACGCCGCCACCACCGCATGCATGGCCTGCGTGTCGCCGGGTCCGCACGCCAGCGACCCGGCCGACGACACGCGCATCAGCACCGCGAGTGTCCGCGCGTCATCGATCGCCAGATCGAGGTCGAACTCGAGATGCCGCCGCGCAAACAGCCGGCTGGTGTCGACGATGCGCAGATGAAGGCCGTCGAAGAGGAGGCACCAGGCAGCATCGCGATGCGCGGCCTGCGCCACCGCGAGCCGCCAGAGCCGATCGCCCGCCTCGCCCCAGGGGGGCACCAGCAAGGCCACGCGGTGCGCGCCCGATCGGAGCGTCGCGGCGATGGCGGCGTCGCATATCTCGATTTGTTCCGCGGGATCGAAACCGAGCGCGGCAAACAGCGGCGCCGACGACTGCAGGATCGCACGCGGAGTCGAGGCAGGCCCGAGCATCGCGCAACTCCGCCGCCACGCGACAAGATCGCGATGTACGCGATCGGCATCGCTTGTCGCGAGGATCGCCGGCAGCTGACAATCGATGAACGCGCTCGACAGCAGATGTCCCGCGATCCCTGGCAGCATGGCTACGGCACGAGCACCAGCAGCAATCGTGCTGGCTGGGGTGTGATCGCGGCGAGCGAGCCGATCGTTCGCCGGCGATCGGCGGTTGCCTGCTCGCTGCCGGCGATTGTCGCAGCCTGGGCCAGCTGACCGCGCTCCACGCGGCGATCGAACAAGCCAGGCTGCGCCGCGCCCGCGCTCGTTCTGGGGGGTCGCCCATCGATGGCGTGCTCTCGGTCCACTCGCGCCGACATGAACGCGCCGGCGGTTCTCGCCGCCGCCTCGCGCCATTCGGTGGACGCGATGTCCACACGTGCCCGCATGTCCGCGTCCATCTGGCGGAGCATCGCCAGGATCCAGTCGCGCCGGCACGCTCGTGGAGGCACGCGCGCGATCTCGATCGCCACCGGTACGAGCCGCGATTCCACAAGATGACCGGCCTCGTCCTCGATCGCCACGCGCCAGACGAGAAACACGCGTCGCGCCAGCAATCGCCGTCGCGGGGCCCGTCTGGCGAACGCGATCCACGTCGGATCGCCCTGCAGTTGCGCGAGTGCGCGATCGTCGCCGTCGCGACACACGGCTCGCGCGTTCACCAATCGGCCGGCTTCCGCGACCGCCTCGACCCGCAGGTTCACGATGGTCAGGTCAGGCATCCGGTTCTCCGGCGATGACCAGCCGTGCGGTCTCGCGGTCGTCGTGTCCCAGCGGATCAGGCGCACCGATGTCCGCGCGTGCCAGCGCCACCCGCGCGCGCAACCGCGACAGGATGCGCGTCTCGCCCGTGCCGTCGGCGACCAGATGGAATGCGTGGACAGGGCGGTGCTGACCGATACGATCGACGCGGCCGATGCGCTGCTCGAGACGCATGGGGTTCCACGGCAGCTCGAGGTTGATCACAAGCCTGCAGCGGCGATGAAGGTTCAGCCCTTCAGCTGCGGCATCGGTCGCGAGGAGAATCGCGTGAGGGTCGCGCGCAAATGCCTCGAGGACGGCGCGGCGTTCGTCGCGCCCGAGACCGCCATGCAGCACCAAGGTGGGACGCGCGAGCCGCTCCCTGATGTGCAGCAGCGTGTCGCGATACTCCGTGAACACCACCGCGGACTGGTTCGCGCGCCGCAGCAGCGTGACGAGCGCGGTCAGCTTCGCCTCGTTCGCTTCCGCCGCGCGCGCGCACTCGCTGACCGCCACCAGCAGCCGGCGCTCGTGCGCCGGATCGGACAGTCGCAGATCCGCCGGCCACGCGGGCACTTTGTCTGCGCTGACCAGCTCACCGTCAGGATCGCCAAGCGACAGCGTCAGTTGCTCGTTGGCCGCAGTCTGCGTGCTCCCTTCACTCAGCGAGACAAGCCGTCGCCTGATCGACTGACCGAGCGACCAGGCGCTCGACAGCGCCCGCTTATGAAGCACCGCCAGCGCCAGCCACGCGTCGCGGGCGCCCTGCTCCCGCCGTTCGGCGCGCACCGCATCGCTGTACCTTGCGAGCATCGCGTGCATGCGCGCCTCGGGCGTGCTCGGCTTCACGCGGACGATGTGGACGCGGCGGCGGATCCCGATGCCGGCGTCCTCCCGTGTGCGTCGAAACACGAGCAGCGGCGCGTCCACTGCGTCATCTGCAGGCCGCGCGCTTTCGGACGCCGCGTCGACACTTCCGAGCGCGCACAGCGCCGCAAACGCCTCGCGGTCGCCGCTATGTGGCGTCGCGCTCAGCAGCAGCACGTACGCCGCCTGGCCTGCCAGGGCGTGGGCCACGGCACGCCGGTCGGAATCCCCCGCGGACGCATGCGCCTCGTCGACGATGACGAGATCCCAGCGGCAGGAGGCGACGGCAGGAAAGATCTCCAGCCGCTTGACGTAGTCGATGGACGTGATCGCTGTTGGCAGCGCCTGCCACGGGTTCAGGCCGATCGGCAACGAAGCACCGAGCCGCTTCAGCGCGTGGCCGTCGGCAATCGGGGCATCGATCGCGAAACGCTCCGCGAGCTCGTGCCGCCATTGGTCCCGGAGCCCGGGCGGCGTGAGCACGAGGACGCGATCGATCGACCCGCGCGCGAGCAGCTCGGACACGATCAGGCCGGCCTGAATGGTTTTCCCGAGCCCGACTTCATCGGCCAGGAGCAGCCGCGTCCCGAGGCCGCGCAGGATCGCCATGGCAGGTTCGAGCTGATGCGGGAGCAGCTCGATGCGCGCAGCACCTGCCGTGCGCAGCGACCCGGGTGGACCGTCAGCCGCGATCAGCGCGCGGCACGCGCGCCGCCAGCGGACGCTGCGTACAATCCGCGGACGCGCGGGATGACGGATGGGTTCGAGGACATCGAATGGCGTGAGGACGCGGCGCTCGACTCCGAGGTGCGGAGGCGTCAGGCCGCACAGCGTGACGATCTGGCAGTCGTCACACGTTCGAACCTGAACGATTCGCCAGCGCGCACGACGCGCGTGTACGAGATCACCGGGTCGAACGACGGCGTGGCGGTCGCCTGCTGCGGGCGAAATCTGCATCGCGCATCGTCTGCTCGCGTGCAGAATGTGCGGCGCGGGAAATGCGCGCCGCGAGGAATCAGGAAGTTAGAGCTGGCGAGCGGACGTTGTGTGGGTCAGGGGCAAAGATGCGGCCACCGCGTGTTCGTCATCTTCCCTCGGCAAAAGGCGTCGCACGATGGCCTCGAAGCCGGCCTGCTGGGGGTCGTAGAGACCCCATTCATCGCGCACGGGTCGTGCGGACACAGACGTCATCGTTTCGTCGGAGGGATGTGTGCCCGCATCGGTCAGGCGAATTCGCGTCTGATTTCTCGATTGAGCGCCCGCTCACCTGGCTGCACACTGACAATTTGTGCCCGACCGATTACGGAACTGCTATCGGTCCGAGTTTTAACTTCTTAGTTCTAAGTTCTAACTTCCTGAAGTGTACTCCGCCGTGACGATCGTCTTGATCCCGCCGCGGACCGAGAAGTCGCCGACGACGGTCATGCGGCGGGGCTGC
>JAYVMG010000584.1:0-2384 GCA_043759095.1 Acidobacteriota bacterium
TAGTTGGCGAGGCGGGGAACGGCGCCCTTGACGCGGGCAGACAGCGGCAGCGGAGCCGCATCGGCCTCGGACGACTCGACGAGCCGCCAGGCGTTGGTCTCTTCGAGGATCTTCGCGGCGAACTCGGTGTGCAGCGCGTGCCCGGCGCGGTGCGCCACGAGATGGCCGATGACCGGGTAGCCCACCAGCGCGAGGTCGCCGATCGCGTCGAGAATCTTGTGGCGGACGAACTCGTCCTCGAAACGCAGCGCGTTGTTGAGGACACCGGTCTCGCCGAGGACGATCGCGTTGTCGAGCGAGCCGCCAAGCGCCAGACCGTTCTGCCGCAGCATCTCGACATCCTTGAGGAACGTGAACGTGCGCGCCGGCGCCAGCTCTTCCACGAACGACTCTTCGGTGATCCGCAGCGTCCGCGACTGGTGCCGCAGGAGCGGATGGTCGTAGCTGATGCTGTAGGTGACCTTGAAGTGATCCGACGGATACAGGGCGATCCGTTTGTCCCCGCGCGAGAGCGCGATCGGACGGACGATCTTGAGATATTTCCGAGGCGCCGCCAGACGCTTCACGCCCGCTTCGTGAATGAGATAAATGAACGGCGCCGCGCTGCCATCCATGATCGGCACTTCGGGCGAATTCAATTCGACGATGACGTTGTCGATGCCGACGCTGACCAGGGCGGCCAGCAGATGCTCGACCGTCTCGACCGACACCGAGTTCAGCGCCAGACCGGTCGCGAGCTGAATCCCCGCGAGGTTATGCACCGTCGCCGGTACTTCGTGATCGCCCAGATCGGTACGCCGAAACCGGATGCCGAAATCAGCCGGTGCGGGCTTAAGAGTGAGATTGACCTTGTTGCCGGAGTGAAGACCGATTCCGTTACAAGAAATCTGACGACGAAGTGATCGCTGTGCGTCCATTAGCCTCTCACGCGACGGGGGACGTGCCGCGAAAGGATGAGCAAAGACGATGCCCTTGTAACGAGTGGGTCATACGATGGGCTAACAGGCTTATTCGGTAGCGACTTACAGTCGAGTTCCATTGTCAAATTACGTGAAGGATCTGGTGTTGTGGTACGAGAACCACAGCCATTCCCGCCACGATTGTGGCAATTCTACCACAGGGGATCTACCCCGCCACCGAGCGCACGGGACGCCGCCGCTCCTGCGCCAGGAGGTCCGCCAGGAAGCGTCCGGTGGCCGACAGGTCGTGCTGCGCCACTTCTTCCGGAGTGCCGACGGCGATGATGCGCCCGCCCGCGGCGCCGCCCTCCGGTCCGAGATCGATGACGTAGTCGGCCGACTTGATCACGTCCAGGTTGTGCTCGATGACGACGATCGTGTTGCCCTGATCGACCAGTTTCATCAGCACGTCGAGCAGCTTGCGCGTGTCCTCGAAATGCAGGCCCGTTGTCGGCTCGTCGAGGATGTAGAGCGTGCGGCCGGTGCCGCGCTTCGACAATTCCTTTGCGAGCTTCACGCGCTGCGCCTCTCCGCCCGACAGCGTCGTCGCGGATTGACCGAGGGCGACGTAGCCGAGGCCGACGCTCTGCAGCGTACGCAGCTTGTTGGAGATCGCGGGCAGATTTTCGAGCAGCGGGGCCGCCTGGTCGACCGTCAGCTCGAGAACGTCGGCAATCGACTTGCCGCGGTATTTGATCTCGAGGGTCTCGCGGTTGTAGCGGCGGCCCTTGCACTGCTCGCACGTCACGTAGACGTTGGGGAGAAAGTGCATCTCGATGGCGATCACGCCGTCGCCCTGGCACGCCTCGCAGCGCCCGCCCTTCACGTTGAACGAGAATCGCCCCGGCCCGTAGCCGCGGATTTTCGCATCCGGCAGCTCGGCGAAGAGCTCGCGGATCGGCGTGAAGAGCCCCGTGTACGTCGCGGGGTTGGAGCGCGGCGTGCGGCCGATGGGACTCTGGTCGATGTCGATCACCTTGTCGATCCGGTCGAGCCCTTCGATCCGCGTGTGCTTCCCCGGGATCACCTTGGCGCGATAGAAGTGCCGCGCCAGTGTGTGATAGAGGATGTCGCTCACCAGCGTCGACTTCCCCGAGCCCGACACCCCGGTCACCGCGGTAAATACGCCGAGCGGGATCTCGACGGTCAGGTCGCGGAGGTTGTGCTGGCTGGCGCCGACGATCCTGAGCAGGTTCCCCTTGGCGGCCTTGCGGCGCTCCTTGGGCACCCGGACGCGGAGTTCCTTCCTTAGATATCGCGAAGTGAGCGAAGTCGGGTGCTTCAGGATATCGTCGATCTTCCCTTCGACCACCACGTGGCCGCCGAGCTTGCCGGCACCGGGACCGAGGTCGATGATGTGATCGGCGGCGCGGATGGTCTCCTCATCGTGCTCGACGACGATCACGGTGTTGCCGAGATCACGCA
>JAYVMG010000585.1:0-2379 GCA_043759095.1 Acidobacteriota bacterium
CGAAGACGCCACGCGATCCCTCCAGATGCCGCCACGAAGGCTGCCCCTGCGATGACGCGCCAATCGAGCACACCCGCCGCGGGCGCAACCGCCGGCATCTCCCGGATCGCAAACGGCCACGCGGCGTTCGCCAGATAGATCAGGTGCACCCACAACTGCGTCAGCGGATACGTGATCGACGGCGCGCCGCTCTCGCTCAGCACCTGCTGCACGGCGGAGAAATGCAGGCCGAACGTCGTCCACGAAAAATAGACGGCCACCACTCCAGTAAACGCGGCGCTTCTGGCGATGGATGCGCGCCACGGCGCATCGCGCGCGACGACCAGGCGCTCGAACGCCAGGATCAGCAGCGGCATCACGATGCCGTTGGTCTTCGCCAGCAGCGAGCAGGCGAACAGTGCGAGCACCACGGCCCAGCGGCGGCCGGAGTCGCCAAGCCGCCGCATCCTGGCGTACGCGAGCAGCGTGCCTGCCAGGAACGCCTCCATCATCCCGAGATCGCGCGCGCTGATGTAGTTGACGACGATGCCGGACACGGGATGCACGGCGAAGAGCAGCGCCGCAAGGAAGGCGACATCGTGCTCCCACCCGGGCGAGGCGTCATCGTCGCGACGACCGGACCGCATCAACTCCAGCAGGAACCCGTAGATCAGGAGCGCGGCGGCCAGATGCGCGATCAGGTTGAACGCGTGATAGCCGGCCACCCGCGAACCGGACCACCAAAAATTGATCGACAGCGTCAGCGGCAGGAGCGGCCGGTACTCCGTAATCCGATCCAGCGTCGACATCGTCCTCGGATCGACGAAGTGACGCCAGACGGGCTGGATGCTCTGGATGCCGGGATTGTCGACGACGCGATAGAAGTCGTCGAGATGGAAGGAATTATCGAAGGTATTGCAGAACGCGGCGAGCGTGGCCGCGACTAGGAGCAGCGGATAGAGGCGGTGTTTCACCTCTACCGCTGGACCAGCTCGACCTTCGCGCCCGCCGGACCTTCGAGATACGCGAAGTTCACCATCGTCCCGCTCGCCAGTTTCAGCGGCCGCGGTTCGGTGGTGAACGTGACCGCCTGCGCCTTGAGTTCGGCGGTCTTGGCGGCGAGGTCGGTCGTGCGGAATCCGATGTGATCGATCGCGCGCCCTTCGCTGGGAACGGCGTCACCCTTCTGCACGAGCAGCCAGACGCCGCTCAGCCTGACGCCGTCGAGGCGATCCTTAAGCTTCGCCGCGTCGCCGGCGAACTTGTCTTTGTAGAACGCAAGCGTCGCGGCGGGATCCGGTCCGCGCAGGTGCACGTGGTGCAGCCCGAGCTTGTCCGCATCCTGCACGACTTCGATGCGTGTGCCCCAGGGATCTTCGATGAACCCGAGTTTGAACAAGCCGGCGACGTCGCGGACCGGCGTGATCACCTTGACCCCGTCCGCTTCGAACGCTTTCATCGTCGCGTCGAGATCGGTAAACGAGAAGCCGAGGTGATCGAGCGCGCTACCAGAACTCGGCTGCCCTTTGTCGTTTTTCAGGAAGATCACACGCGTGTCGCCGAACATCAGGCGCTCGGGCGCCTCGGTCATCGTCGTGCCGCCGAAATGCTTCTGGTACCACTCGACGGCCTTCGCCTGATCGGGCACATTCAGGTGAATGTGATCGAGAATCGGCAGGACCGGCGTCTGCGCGGCGGCTGGGGCGGCGATGGCCGCTACCGCCACACAGGCGTACGCAAATGCGCGGGCGAACGTTTGCATCAACTTCTCTCCTATTTCGCCGGGTGGAGCGTCAGCTTCTGGACGCGCCAGCTGGCCAGTTCGCCGACGAAGATCTCGTTTTCGCTGCGGCAGTCGATCGAGTTCACCATGTTGAACTCCTTGGCCACGCGGCCGGCGCGGCCGAACTTGCCGACGATTTTCCCATCGAGTTCCATCTTGTAGATTTCGCCGTTGTCGAGCGACTCGGAGTCGTTCGAGTTCGAGACGTACATGTACTGGTGCGCGCCCGGCGTGATACAGATGGCCGCCGGGATGCCGGCGCCGGTGATCTGCGCTTTCAAAGCGCCGTCGCCGTCGAACACCTGGATCCGTTTGTTGCCGGCGTCAGCGACATAGACGAGGCCCTTCGCGTCGATGGCGATGCCGCGCAGCGAGTTGAACTGACCCGGCTCGCTGCCGCGCTGTCCCCACGACTTGATGAAGTGCGCGTCCTTGTCGAATTTCGCGACGCGGGCGTTGCCGATGCCGTTGCCCTGTCCGTCGGCGACGTAGATGTTGCCCTGCGCGTCCCAAGCCACACCCGCGGTGCGGTTGAAGTTGTCGCCCGGGATGCCGGCGCCTGCCGGACCCGCGGGACCACGGCCGCCACCCGCCGCCGCGCCGGGCGCTCCGGCGGG
>JAYVMG010000586.1:0-2379 GCA_043759095.1 Acidobacteriota bacterium
GAAGAACATTTTGTCGGAGATGACGCTGTCCCACTCACCCTTGTAGGTGTGTCCCCAGTACTGCTGGATCAGCGTCGAGTCGGCGCTGTTGTGAATCGCCGCGGTCGCCCCGATGAGATACGTGTCGAGACGATTGGGCTGATATTTCTGCCCCCACATTCCGTAGCCGATCAGTTTGTTGTTCTTGTTCAGCGTGTAGGTGGCTTTGGCGGACACGTTCTTCAAGCCGGTCTCGAACGGCTTGACCGGAAAGTTCGGCAGCACCGACTGGATGTCCTGCTGGCGCAGCGATGCGTACCACCACATCTTGTCTTTCTTCACGAAGCCGCCAAGGTCGCCGTTGAGGTCGTAGTACTTGAACATGCGATTCAGTTCGGTGGGCGCCAGGCTCGCGCTGCCTTTCAGGCCGGCCGCGATCTGCGCGGCGTCGATGTTGGTCGACTGGACGTTCGGGCTTTCGTAGTCGCTGTACAGCCGGCCGTGGTAGGTGTTGCCGCCGGATTTCGAGACGAACTGCGAGATGACGCCGGGCCACGGCATTTCGGCGCTCGACGTGCCGGTGCCGACCGAGACTTCGTCGAACGCGCCGTAGTCGTAGTAGAAGCCGGCGGCGTTGGTGCCTTCGGTATTGACGATGCCCTCGACCATCGGGCGGTGCTGGTCGGACTTCGTGTCGTAGGACGAGTATCCCGTTTGCGTCCCGGCGCTGCTGCCGCCGACATCGATGCGCGTCAGCTGCACGGCGGGAGCCTGCGCCATAATCGACCAGAAGTCGCGCGCGTTGGGCAGCGACTCGAGTTGTTTGGCTTCGAAGATCGTGGCGGTTCTCGTCGAGGAGACGTCGACGACCGGCGAGGCGCCGCTGACCGTCACCGTTTCCTGCAGCGATGCGACTTTCAGCTCGACGTTGATCGTCGCGGTGAAGCCGACGCCGATGTTGATGCCTTCGCGGATGATGGAGCCAAACCCGCCGAGCTCGTACTGGATCGAGTAGACGCCGGGCGCCAGGCCGGGAAGCCGGTACGCGCCCTCCTCATTACTGATCGTCGCCCGCGCGCCCTGGAGAGCGGGGGAGGTGGCCGTCACCGTGACGCCGGGCAGCACGCCGCCGCTGGCGTCTGCGATGCGGCCGTTCAGCGATCCGGTCGTGGCGCCGACCGACTGCGCAGTTGCGCGTCCGGCCGTGAGAGCCAGCAGGGCCAGTAACCAAGCACCGATACGTACCTTCATGTATGCCTCCCCGTTGAACACGCGTGATCTGTGTGCGTGGTGGATGGAGCAAAGCCTACACCAGCGGGACCGCGCGGCGCCTCTGAGAAAGTGGCGAGGTTTCCGAGGAAAACGTCAGAAATGCGGCGGATTGCTCGCGTAACGCGCTGGTCGTGAGGCGACGAAAATGTGTGAGTCGATCGCAGTGGCTACAACGATGTCTGAATCAGCCGCCGAGGCATTTGCGCCGGGAGTAGAATGGCCCTATGGAGTGGCAAGATCGCGTCTCCGTGAACCCCGCTGTTCGCAGCGGCAAGCCGTGTATCAAGGGCACTCGTATCACGGTGTACGACGTGCTCGAATATCTGGCGGGCGGGATGACCGAGGATGCAATCCTGCAGGACTTCCCCGATCTCGCCCTACATGACATTCGCGCGGTCCTCGCGTTTGCCGCCGCACGCGAACGACGCCTGGCGAACTCCGTGGCGTGAAGCTCCTCTTCGACGAGAACGTGAGTCACCGGCTCGTGGACACGCTCGCTCCGGAGTTTCCCGGCTCCGTTCATGTCCGAGATGTCGGCCTCCTCGCCGCTGAAGACGCCCGCATTTGGGAGCGCGCTCGGACTCAGGGCTTCGTCATCGTTTCGAAAGACACCGACTTCCGTGAGCGCAGCTACGTCGAGGGCTTTCCGCCGAAGGCCATCTGGCTCGACGTCGGAAACGCTGGAACGATGGCGATCGCCGAATTGCTGCGGAATCAGAGCGTCCGCATCGACCACTTCGGGACGCAGGAGGATGCATCGCTGCTTATCCTTTCGATCGGGCCGGCAGCCATTTAGAGTTGAAGGCCATGATGAACGCCGAGATCGCGACCTGGCTGTCGATGGCTCGTCTCACCAACTCGGTTGCCCGTCGTAGTTCTCCGGGACGTGTGTGAGAAGCACAACAGGTGGATCTATCGGCTGACCCAGTCTGGCATGGTGCTCGACTCGATATGCCGCAAGCCAGGAACTGTTGTCGCCCGCACCGCGTTTCATCTCTACCGCCTGAATCCAAAACCCGTTTCGCGCGACGATGTGGATTCGGAAGTGATGCACCGCTTTTCCAGGGAGCAGCTTGCGTTCGCGAACGAGTTCAGGCTCGAAGCTAGGCACAATATTGCCCAAGCTGT
>JAYVMG010000587.1:0-6309 GCA_043759095.1 Acidobacteriota bacterium
ATTTTCTACAAGAGCTTCGACATCATCAAGGAGAAGACCTCGGACGACCCGCTCAAGGTCTTCAAGAAGGCGATCGACAACGTCAAGCCGAGCCTTGAAGTGAAGTCGCGCCGCGTCGGCGGCTCGAACTACCAGGTGCCGGTGGAAGTGAACCCGAACCGCCGCCTCTCGCTCAGCATCCGCTGGATCGTCGGTTTCGCGACATCGCGCGGCGACGGCAAGACGATGCAGGAGAAGCTGGCGAACGAGCTGCTCGACGCCTCCAACCTCCGCGGCGGCGCCGTCAAGAAGCGCGAAGACACGCATCGCATGGCCGAAGCCAACAAGGCCTTCGCCCATTACCGTTGGTAAATCTGAACTCTCAAGTCTGAAGTCTGAACTCTCAAACGTAAAATGGCCAGGCAGTCACCGCTCGCGAAAACGCGCAATATCGGCATCATGGCGCACATTGATGCCGGTAAGACCACCACGACGGAACGGATCCTGTTCTATACGGGGATCACGTACAAGATTGGTGAAGTCCACGAAGGCACGGCCGTCATGGACTGGATGGAGCAGGAGCAGGAGCGCGGCATCACCATCACGTCCGCCGCGACGACCTGTTTCTGGCGCGAGCACCGCATCAACATCATCGACACGCCGGGCCACGTCGACTTCACGGCTGAAGTCGAGCGCTCGCTGCGCGTCCTCGACGGCGCCGTCGCCGTGTTCGACTCGGTGGCCGGCGTCGAGCCCCAGTCGGAAACGGTGTGGCGCCAGGCCGACAAGTACCGCGTTCCGCGCATCTGCTTCGTCAACAAGATGGACCGAATCGGCGCCGACTTCAAGCGCACGTTCGATCAGATCATCTCCAAGCTCGAAGCCAATCCGGTCGCCATCCAGATTCCGATCGGCTCTGAAGACAAGTTCCTTGGCGTCATCGACATCATCCAGATGAAGTCGATCACCTACAAGGACGAGACGATGGGCGCCGACTACATCGTCGGCGAGATTCCGGCCGACATGCTCGAGGAAGCGAAGCACTACCGCGAGCAGCTGATCGAAAAGGTCAGCGAAGCCGACGACAAGATTCTCGAGAAGTACCTCAAGGGCGAAGAGCCGACCGAAGACGAAATCAAGGCGGCGATCCGCAAGCGCGTGAACAGTTCGGTGCGCGGCAAGAGCGAGGCGGCGTTCGTGCCGGTCATCTGCGGCTCCGCCTTCAAGAACAAGGGCGTGCAGCCGCTGCTCGACGCCGTCGTCGACTTCCTGCCCTCGCCGCTCGACGTGCCGTCCATCAAGGGCATCAACCCGTACAAGAAAGTCGATCCTGACGATCCCGACGCCAACGTGATCGAACGCCCCGCGGCCGACGACGCGCCGTTCAGCGCACTGGCGTTCAAGATCATGACCGACCCGTTCGTTGGCCAGCTCACGTTCTTCCGCGTCTATTCGGGCGTCCTCACCTCCGGCGGCAGCATCTTCAACTCGACCAAGCAGCGCACCGAACGCATCGGCCGGCTCCTGAAGATGCACGCGAACAAGCGTGAGGAAATCAAGGAAGTCTACGCAGGCGACATCGCGGCGGCGGTCGGCCTGAAGAGCGTCTCCACCGGCGACACGCTCTGCGACGAGAAGCACACGATCGTTCTCGAGTCGATGGACTTCCCGAAGCCGGTCATCTCGCTGGCGATCGAGCCGAAGACCAAGACCGACCAGGAAAAGCTGGGCGTTGGCCTCCAGAAGCTGATGGCCGAGGATCCGACGTTCCGGGTCAACACCGACATCCAGACCGGGCAGGTCATCATCCACGGGATGGGCGAGCTGCACCTCGAGATCATCGTCGACCGGCTGAAGCGCGAGTTCGCGGTCGAGGCGACCGTCGGTAAGCCGCAGGTGGCCTACAAGGAAACGCTGACGCGTCCCGCCGACGGCGAGATGAAGTACGCGAAGCAGACCGGCGGTCGCGGCCAGTACGGCCACTGCAAGATTCACCTCTTCCCGGGCGAGCCGGGCAGCGGCTACATCTTCGAGAACGACACCACCGGCGGATCGATTCCGAAAGAGTTCATCAAGCCGATCGATCAGGGGATCCAGGAAGCGCTGACGCGCGGGATTCTCGCCGGCTACCCGATCGACGACGTGCGGATCGTGCTGTACGACGGCTCGTACCACGACGTCGACTCGTCGGAAATGGCGTTCAAGATTGCGGGGTCTATGGCTTTTCAAGACGCAGCCAAGAAAGCGAAGCCGGTGCTCCTCGAGCCGATCATGCGCGTCGAGGTCGTCGTCCCGAAGGAACACATGGGCGACGTGATGGGCAACCTGTCCAGCCGGCGCGGCCAGATTCAATCGCAGGAAGACCGCGGCGGCACGCAAATCATCCAGTCGCGCGTTCCGTTGTCGGAAATGTTCGGCTACTCAACCGACCTTCGCTCGCGCACGCAGGGGCGCGCCACCTACTCGATGCACTTCGATCGCTACGAGCAGGCGCCGCAAGCGACGAGCGAAGAAGTGATTGCTCGCATGCAGGGTAAATAACGATGGCAACCGCATCTTTCAACGAGAAGATCCGCATCCGCCTCAAGGCGTACGACTACCGGGTGCTCGACCAGTCGACGACCGAGATCGTGGACACGGCCAAGCGCACCGGGGCGCGGCTGGCCGGACCGATTCCGCTGCCGACGTCGAAGAACAAGTGGACGGTGCTGCGCTCGCCGCACGTCGACAAGAAATCGCGCGAGCAGTTCGAAATCCGGACGCACAAGCGGCTCATCGACATCTTCGAGCCGACGCCGCAGACGGTGGACGCGCTGATGAAGCTCGATCTGCCGGCGGGCGTTGACGTCGAAATCAAAGCCTTCGGCAAGGAACATAAATAGTCATGGTCACTGGAATCATCGGCCGCAAAGTCGGCATGACCCAGATCTTCGACGCGGACGGCACGGTTCATCCGGCCACCGTGATCAAGGTCGGCCCCTGCGTCGTCGTGCAGTCGAAAGACATGCAGACCGACGGCTACGAGGCAGTGCAGCTCGGCTTCGTCGAAGAGACGCCCGCGAAGACAAACAAGCCGACGGCGGGGCACTTCAAGAAGTCGAACGTCCCGGCGACGCGCGTTCGGCGTGAAGTCGGTCTGGCGCCGGGCGCCGAGAAGCCGAAAGTCGGCGACCAGGTGCTGGCGTCGATCTTCGCCGACGGCGAGCGTGTCGACATCGTCGGCACCGGACGCGGCAAGGGCTTCCAGGGCGTCGTCAAGCGGCACCACTTCGCAGGTGGCGCGGCGACCCACGGCTCGATGTTCCATCGCGCTCCCGGATCGATCGGCGCCTCGTCGTTCCCTTCGCGCGTCGTCAAGGGCATGCGCGCCGCGGGACGGATGGGCGGCAAGCGCATCACGATTCACAACCTGAAGGTCCTGCGCGTCGACCCGGAGAACCACATCATGGTCGTCGAGGGCGGTATCCCGGGCGCGCCCACCAGCTACGTGATCGTCCGCAAGGCCGTCACGATGAAGAAGCTGAAGGTTGCGCAGGTCGAGAAGCCCAAGAAGGGCAAGAAGTAGCCATGCAACTCGATGTCGTGAACAACGAGAATAAGAAAATCGGCACCGTCGACGTCCGCGACGAGGTGTTCGGCGGACGCATCAACGGCGACCTGATGTGGGAGTCGGTCGTGCATGCCAACGCGGCGGAGCGGAGCGGCACCCATGCCGCGAAGACTCGCGCCTTCGTCAGCGGCACCGGCAAGAAGCCGTGGAAGCAGAAGGGCACCGGTCGCGCCCAGGTCGGCTCGAGCCGGACGCCGCTGTGGCGCCATGGCGGCACCTCCCACCCGCCGCGCCCGCGCAGCTACGACTTCAAGCTGTCGAAGAAGGTCGAACGCGGCGCGCTCCGCTCGGCGTTGTCCGAGAAGATGAAGGCGGGCGAGCTGGTCGTCGTCGATGCGCTGAGCGTGAGCGAGATCAAGACCAAGGCGGCCGTCGAGCTGCTGAAGCGGCTCGGCATCACCGGCAAGGCGGTCCTGGTGGACGTCGCCGCGGACGACAAGCTGTCGCGCTCGCTGCGCAACATCCCGGGCGTGACGCTGGTGGCCAGCTCGCGGCTCACCGCGCGCGACGTGATTGGCGCGGGCCGGGTGGTGACGACGCAGGGCGCGCTCGAAAAACTGCAGGAGGCGCTCGCATGAAGCTCACGGATGTGATTCGCCGCCCGCTCATCACTGAGAAGACGTCGCTCCTGCGCGAAGACGGCCGGACGATTGTGTTCGAGGTGGCGATCGGCGCGAACAAAATCGAAGTCAAGCGCGCCATCGAGTCGCTGTTTGGCGCCAAAGTCGAGAGCGTTCGCACGACCATCTCGCACGGCAAGATCAAGCGGCAGGGCCGGTTCGCCGGCCGCCGTTCGGACTGGAAGAAGGCCTACGTCAAGCTGCGCGAAGGCGCGAAAATGCCTGAATTCCTGGAAGGCGCGTAATCATGCCATTTCGCAAACTCAAACCGACGTCGCCCGGGACCCGATTTCAGACGATCCCGATTTTCGACGAGATCACGACGCAGGAGCCGTACAAGCCCCTCGTCGAGCCGCTGCACAGCACCGGCGGCCGCAACAACCAGGGGCACCTCACGTCCTGGTGGCGCGGCGGCGGGCACAAGCGGATGTACCGCATCATCGACTTCAAGCGGAACAAGTACGACATTCCGGCAAAGGTCACGACGGTCGAGTACGACCCGAACCGGTCGGCGCGCATCGCGCTGCTGACGTACGCGGACGGCGAGAAGCGCTACATCCTGCAGCCGGCGGGCATCAAAGTCGGCGACGCGATCATCTCCGGGCAGAACGTCGACATCCTGCCGGGCAATTCGTTGCCGCTGAAGAACATCCCGCTCGGCACGCTGCTGCACAACGTGGAGCTGCGGCCCGGTAAGGGCGGCCAGATCGCGCGCAGTGCCGGCTCGTCGGTGCAACTGGTGGCGAAAGAAGGCCAGTACGCATCGGTGAAGATGCCGTCGAGCGAGATTCGCAAGATCAACATGGAGTGCTTCGCGACGATCGGCACGGTCGGCAACATCGACCACGAGAACGTGTCGATCGGCAAGGCCGGCCGCAGCCGCTGGAAAGGCCAGCGTCCGCACGTGCGCGGCGTCGCGATGAACCCGGTCGATCACCCACTGGGCGGCGGTGAAGGCAAGACCTCGGGCGGTCGTCATCCGGTGACGCCATGGGGCATGCCGACCAAGGGCTACAAGACGCGGAACAGCAAGTCCACCGACCGGTACATCGTTCAGCGGAGACAGAAGTAAATGGGCCGCTCACTGAAGAAAGGTCCGTTCGTCGATACGCACCTCCTCGAGAAGATCGAGGCGATGAATCGCGCGGCGGACAAGAAGGTCATCAAGACGTGGTCGCGCCGGTCGACCGTGATCCCCGAGATGGTGGGGCACACGCTGGCCGTGCACAACGGGCGCAAGTTCATCCCGGTGTATGTGACCGAAAACATGGTCGGCCACAAGCTGGGCGAGTTCGCGCCGACGCGGCTGTTCAAGGGACACACGACCAAGGTGGCCGAAAAGGCCGCGACGGTCGCTCCGGGCGCCGGCGCCGCCGCGGGCGGGAAGAGCTAGGCAGGTCATCATGATTCAGGCAGAGGCCACCGCGCGGTATGTCCGGACGTCGGCGCAGAAGGCGGGGCTCGTCCTCGCGCTGATCCGCGGCAAGGACGTTAACCAGGCGCTCGCGACGCTCAAGTTCACGCGCAAGGCGATTGCCGAGGACATCTCGAAGGTGCTCCGCTCGGCGATTGCGAACGCGACGAACAAAGAAGGATTCAGCGGCGACGTCGACCGGCTGTTCGTGTCGGCGTGTTACGCGAATCAGGGGCCATCGGCCAAGCGAGTGCGTCCCGCCCCGATGGGCCGCGCGTTCCGCGTGCTGAAGCGCACGGCGCACCTCACGGTGCACGTCTCCGAACGGGCCGACAAGATCGTGGCGGTCGGGACGCCCGGCGCCGGCGCCGACGCGCCGCGGCCGAAGCGCGCGCGCGCCCAGAAGTCGGCGACGACGCCGTCGAAACGCGCAACACAGAAGGCGAAGGAGTAACCGTGGGCCAGAAAGTTCACCCGATCGGATTCCGGCTCGGGTTCAACAAGACGTGGCGGTCGCGCTGGTACTCCGACCGCGATTACGCGAAGCTACTGCACGAGGATCTGGCGCTGCGCTCGACCCTCAAGAAGCGCTTCATGCACGCCGGCGTCTCGAAGATCGAGACCGAGCGCGCGGTCAACCGGCTGAAGATCGACATCTACACCTCGCGCCCGGGCATCATCATCGG
>JAYVMG010000588.1:0-2376 GCA_043759095.1 Acidobacteriota bacterium
ACGCGCAGCTACCTGGTCTGGAGTATCGCGGTGGCTTTTGTCGCGGGGGCCGGCGGCCTCGGCATCTCGACGCGCTTTCTCGTGCCCACCGGCGGCGCGGTCGTGTTGGCCGTGACCGCGATCTTTTTTCTCACCCTGGCGGCCCGATCGATCCTGCGCCGCATTCGCGCATGACCGCCGCTGCTGTCGTTGTTCGGCGTATCGAAGTGCGGCCGCCGTCGAAGCGCGGCGAGTTCGCGAACGTCGTGCGGTTCAGCATGGTCGTCATCCTCGGCGTCTGGATGTTTCTCGCCACCGACAGCGCGACGTTCCGCGACGCCGGCAGCGTCAACAGACATCTGCTGCCGTTCCAGTCGCTGATCCAGGATCGTTCGACGATCGAGCAACGGATGTTTCGCGAGTTGCAGGAGGGACTGCTGGAGGCGGAGGCGAGGCGCGCCAATGGTGGTACCTGGCCCGCCGTACCGTCGCTGGCGGCCGACGGGATCCCGCCGTTCGCGTCCGATCCCACGGCTCGCGGCGGACAGTACGTCTGGCGCCTGATCGTCAGCGGCTCGGTCGTGAACTATCTCGGTCTGCCGACCCGGCCTGGTGCGCCCGCGTGGCTCGTGCTCGTCCAGGAACCCGAACCAGGCGCGCTGCCGGATCCTGCAAGAGAGGACGAGGAGCACCATCGCTTGATCACCGGCGACATGCTCCACGTATCCACCTGGGTACGCGCCACCGCGGTGATCCCCAACGGCACGATCCGCGCGCCCCAGGCTGAAGGATGGACGCAACTCTACGCCGTCGGCCCCTCGCTCACTCAGCCGGCCCCACTCCCAAAGCCCTAACCCATCGCGGTGTACGAGCGCGGGCTAGAATGGTTCGTCATGGACAAAACTTTCCTTCTGCTGGGCGCGGTGGCGGCGTTCCTCGCGGTGACCCTTGGCGCGTTCGGCGCGCATGGACTCCGCGCACGGCTCTCGCCGGAGATGATGGCGGTGTTCCAGACCGGGGTGCAGTACCACATGTACCATGCGCTGGCCCTGATCCTCGTGTCCGGCATCATGGGACGGATGAGCGGCTGGCTGATCAGCACCGCCGGCTGGTGCTTCGTCGCCGGTATCGTGCTGTTCTCCGGCAGTCTCTACCTGCTCGCGATCACCGGCGTCACCATTCTCGGCGCGATCACACCGATCGGTGGACTGTTCTTCCTGATCGGCTGGGCCTGCCTCGCCTTCGCGGCCATTTAGTTCACGGGCCACAGAGTCACAGAGACACAAAGAATCAGAACGCAAAGGCCGCGAAGCCCGCACAGGCAGAGCGCTCAATGCGTTCGGCGGGACGGCCTGCAAGGCAGGCCGACGTGTGATGTCGAGATCGCCGCTGCTGCGCGGCGCCACGCCGAACGCCTGGGGGCGCGCCTCTGTGGCGTGTTATTTCGTGCGACTATTCAGCAGGGCATTGACGTGATCCGCATCACCGACACTATTTCCATCGAGGAGCGTGAACTCGAAGAGCGGTTCGTCCGCGCATCGGGACCGGGCGGCCAGAACGTCAACAAGGTCTCGACGGCGGTTGAACTGCGCTTCGACGTCCGCGCGTCCGCTCTGCCGTACGACATGAAGCAGCGGCTGATCGCGCTCGCCGGCAGCCGCATGACGGGCGAGGATGTCCTACTGATCGACAGCCGTGAACACCGCACGCAGGCGCAGAACCGCGAGGCGGCTCGTGCCCGGCTCGTCGCGTTGCTGCAGCACGCCGCGAAGCGGCCGAAAACACGCCGGCCCACCAAGCCGAAGCGCGCCGCCAAAGAGAAGCGCCTGGAATCAAAACGTCAGCGGGGCGAGGTCAAGTCCCTGCGAGGACGCGGCGGCCCCGGCGACGACTGACGGCGCGCGACGCGCTACTTGCCGATGTGCGTGACGCGGCCGGCCCCGACTTACTTCATGTATCCGCACGGCGAGATCGAGGACCGTCATGCAAGGCTAAAGCCTCGCGCCACTTTCGAGAGCCTCGCGCCACGCCCGATGTGGCGCACCTTTTCAAAGGTGCGTCAGGAGATGCGTTTGAAGTCGCGCGAGACCCTGGCGCCGGACGGGTCCGTGTACGACACGACGACAGCGGGCGCGCCATCCGCCGCGGCCGGCTGACCGAGCAGGCGCAGCGTCTGCGTCTTGCGCGGCGCGATCCGGATCGTGATCTGTTGACGCGATCGGTTGACGTCGATCACGACGCCTTCCGTCGAGTCGTCGCCATCGCGCACCACGACCTTGAGACCGTCGGTGAACGCATCCAGTGGATTCTGATTTGTGATTTTGCCGCCGGGGAGGATCTTCTTCACGCCCTCGGCGACTTTGTGAGCGGCCTTGTGCTCGGCCTCGATCGTCCCGT
>JAYVMG010000589.1:0-2375 GCA_043759095.1 Acidobacteriota bacterium
AGACACGTGGGCGATCAAGTGGTCGGTGAATCATCGAGCCTTTTCTTAGAGATGTGGGCCAGCTTGAGCCCTTCCGAGTAAGGCCTGCCCAACGTTGCACCTTGATCATAGTCTGGCGCAGTCACAGGCCAGGTCACTCCATAAACGTAGTCCCGAGCTTCAATCGAGCCCTCGTCAAGAGTATGATTCGCCTCGAGTTGTCCATGAATAGTGAAACGACAAGCCAGCGCTCAGCGCTCGAAGCTCTCGAATCCTGGGATGGACTGCCGCGCCTCGACGCGATTCTGGATGAAATCGGGGGCCGTGAGAATTTCTTTCAGGTTGTGCCGGTCGATAAGCGGAAGGAGAAGGTTCACAGCGACATCATCGCCTGGTGGCTCGACCCGAAGCGTTGGCATGGAGGCGCTCGATGCTGTCCTCGGCGGGCCGCCAGCGACCTGACGCAGTCACCCGACGACGACCGCCTGCCAGGCTGCACGGCGCAGCCGATCAACGCGCGCGGTCGGGCGTCGAGCGCGTCGGGAATGTCTAGGGCCTCGTCGTGCGGCGCATGAGATCGAGAACACATCCTGAGGAAGTGAGGAGGCATATGAAGCGACGTCTCTCTGTCGGCGCGATGTTTGTGTTCGCGGCGACCGCGCTCGCGTTCGGATCGATCGCGCTCGATCGGCACGCGGCCGTCGAAGCCGCGGCCGTCCAGGCGCCGCGGTTCGAAGTCGATCCGCTGTGGCCGAGTCCGCTGCCGAATAAATGGATTCTCGGCCAGACGATTGGTGTCTCCGTCGACGCGCAGGATCACGTGTGGATCATCCATCGCGCCGGTTCGCTCGAGCCGGGCGAGGTGCATGCGACGACGACTCCGCTGACGTCGCAGTGCTGTGCGCCCGCGCCGCCGATTCTCGAGTTCGACGCAGCGGGGAATCTCATCGGCCACTGGGGCGGGCCGGGGCAGGGCTACGACTGGCCCGACTCGAATCACGGCATCACGGTCGACTACAAAGGCAACGTCTGGATCGGCGGCAATGGTCGTGGAACGCCGCCGGCTGGACGCGGCCGCGGCACGCCCGCACCGGCTGCCGGATTGAATCGTCAGCAGGACGAGAGCCAGACCGCAGGCACGCAGTCGTTCAACGACAACATGGTGCTGAAGTTCACGGCTGACGGGAAGTTCCTGATGCAGATCGGGAAGCCGCTTTCCAGCAAGGGCAGCAATGATATCGAGAACCTGCGCCTGCCAGCGAAGACCTTCCTCGACAAGCAGACCAACGAGCTCTACGTCGCCGACGGCTACGGCAATCACCGCGTGATCGTGTTCGACGCCGAGACCGGCAAGTACAAGCGTCACTGGGGCGCGTATGGCAACAAGCCCGACGATGTGGATCTGGGACGGTACGATCCGAAGGCAGCGCCGGCACAGCAGTTCAGGAACCCGGTGCATTGCGCCGATCTCTCGGTCGATCGGCTGTTGTATGTCTGCGACCGCGTGAACGATCGCATCCAGGTGTTCAAGCCGGACGGCACCTTCGTCAAGGAAGCGTTCTTCAACAAGGAGACGCTCGGCTCGGGCTCGGCGTGGGACGTCGCGTTCTCGAGAGATCCGCAGCAGAAGTACATGTATCTGGCGGATGGAGAAGACGACAAGGTTCTGGTGATTCTGCGCGAGACGCTCGAGCACCTCACCAGCTTCGGGGAGGGCGGACGCCAGCCCGGCGAGTTCTACGGCGTGCACAGCATCGCGACCGATTCGAAGGGGAACATCTACACGACCGAAACCTACCGCGGTCAGCGCGTCCAGAAGTTCACCTACAAAGGACTGGCGCCGGTGACGAAGAAGGATCAGGGAGTCGTCTGGCCGACGCGGCCCAAACAGTAGGGGCTGGAAGCCTCCAGTCCCTTCTGTAGGCGTCAGCCGAGTGTCAGCGTCTGGCGCGCGGCGGGGCGGTGCTCGATCGGATCGTGAGCGTGTGCGGCAGCGTCACCGACTCCGGCGCCTTGGCGTCGCTCGCCAGAATGGCCAGGAGCAGGTGGACGGTGCCTTCGCCGATCGCCCGCATCGGCTGCGCCACCGTCGTCAGCGGCGGATCGATGCACCGAGCGAACCGGATGTCGTCGAAGCCGACGATCGAAAGGTCGAGCGGGATGCGGAGGCCGCGGCGTTTCGCGGTCTCGACCGCGCCCATCGCCATCTCGTCGTTGAAGCAGAAGATCGCCGTCGGCGGCACCTTGCGTCCCAGCAGCCGCTCCGCGCCCACCGCGCCGGACTCAATCGAGAAATCGCCGCTGGTGACGATGAAGTCGCGTTCGGCGCGCTGCTGTTTGGCGCGTGCGGTCGCGCCGCGCAGGCGATCGCGGCTGAGCGGGCTGACCAGTGGGCC
>JAYVMG010000590.1:0-6287 GCA_043759095.1 Acidobacteriota bacterium
GCGGACCTCGCGACCACTGAAGCCAATGCCAGGCTGGCGCTGTCGACAGCGGAGCGGTATCGCGATCTGATCAAGACCGACTCCGTGTCGAAACAGGATCTGGACAACGCGAACGGCAGCCTCGAAGCCAAAGCGACCGCGGTCACATCGGCGAAGGCGGGCGTGCGGCGTCTGGAACAGCTGCATGCATTCGGGAAGATCACGGCGCCCTTTGACGGTGTGGTCACCGCGCGCAACACCGACGTCGGCGCCCTCATCGACTCGGGCAGCAACGCCAAGGAACTGTTCCATGTCGCCGCGGTGCACCGGCTGCGCGTGTTCGTGAACGTGCCCGAG
Organism: Acidobacteriota bacterium; assembly: GCA_043759095.1. Lineage (GTDB taxonomy): Bacteria > Acidobacteriota > Vicinamibacteria > Vicinamibacterales > CAVVIG01 > CAVQFC01. The sequence goes on from JAYVMG010000590.1 coordinate 337, forward strand.
GTCTACTCGCGCGCGGCGCGACCCGGGATGAAAGCGGACCTGACCCTCACCGAATTCCCCGGGCATCCCTTCAGCGGCACGCTGGCGCGGACGGCGCAGTCAATCGACGTCGCCTCGCGGACGCTGCTGATCGAAATCGACGTCGAGAACCCGAAAGGCGAGCTGCTGCCGGGGTCCTACGCCGAAGTGCACCTGAAGCTGCCGACGGACGCGTCGACGTACAAGCTCCCGATCAACGCGATCATCTTCCGTACGGAGGGCGTGCGGATAGCGATGGTCGATGCCGGCGGCAAGGTGATCCTGCAACCGGTGACGCTCGGACGCGACTACGGCAACAGCGTCGAAGTGGTGTCCGGCCTGAGCGGTGGCGAGCGGATCATCATCAACGCGCCCGACTCGATTGAGGCCGGGCAGCCGGTCCGCGTGGCGGAGACACAAACCAAGTGACATTCCGATCGGCAAGGCTGAAGCCTTGCCCCACGTCTGCCCGCGTGACGAAGTCCCGTGTGGCGCAAGGCTTGAGCCTTGCCATCGTCCTGGCGATCCCGGCGTGCGCGCCGAAATCGAAATACGTCGCGCCCACCGCCGACGTCGCGCCGACGTTCAGGGAGAATGCAGACTGGAAGACCACACAACCAGGCGACGACGCGCTGCGCGGCGCCTGGTGGGAGCTGTTTGTCGACCCCGACCTGAACACGCTCGAACAGCAGATTGACGTCTCGAACCAGACACTGAAGGCCGCCGCCGCGCAGTTTGCCCAGGCCCGCGCGATCGTCCGCGGCACGCGCGCCGGGCTGTTTCCGCAGGTGAACGCGACGCCGTCGGTGTCGCGCGCGGAAGGATCGGGCAACCGTCCCTCGACCACGCTGCACCAGGCGGCGAACGATTTCCTCCTGCCGTCGGACGTGTCGTACGAAGCCGACGTCTGGGGCCGCATCCACAGCGCTGTTGACGCGAGCCGCGCCGGCGCTCAGGCGAGCGCCGCCGATCTCGAGACGGCCCGCCTCAGCCTGCACGCCGAACTGGCCGTCGACTACTTCACGCTGCGCGGAATCGATCGCGACCGGCAGCTGCTCGACTCGGCGGTGGCGTCGTTCGAGAAAGCGCTCGAGCTGACGCAGAACCGGTTCCAGGGCGGCATCGCGTCGCAGGCCGACGTCGCACAAGCCGAGACGGTGCTCGAGACCACGCGCGCGCAGGCGGTGGACGTGGGCGTTGGCCGCGCGGCGCTCGAGCATGCAATCGCGGTGCTGATCGGACGCCCGGCCTCGCTGTTTTCCATCGCCGTGGCCCCGTTGAACGCGGCGCCGCCGCCGGCGCCGGCAGGCGTACCGTCGGAACTCCTCGAGCGGCGGCCAGACATCGCGTCCGCGGAGCGTCGGGTCGCCGCCGCGAACGCGCAACTCGGTGTCGCCACCGCCGCGTTCTACCCGCGCTTGATTCTGTCGGGCGCCGGCGGATTCGAGAGCAGCCCGCTCGGCAGCCTGCTGACCGGCACGAGCAGTTTCTGGGGCCTGGGATCGTCACTGCTCGTCAACGTCTTCGACGCGGGACGCCGGCAGTCCGTCTCGGATCAGGCGCGAGCCGCTCAGGATCAGGCCACAGCCATCTATCGACAGTCGGTGCTGCTCGCATTTCGAGAAGTCGAGGATCAGCTGGCGGCGTTGCGCATCCTCGAAGAGGAAGCGAGCATTCAACGCCGCGCTGTGGACGCGGCGCAGCGGTCGCTGACCCAGGCCACCAATCGCTATCGCGGCGGACTTGCCAGCTACCTCGAGGTCACATCCGCCCAGAATGCCGCGCTCGCCAACGAACGCACCGCCGTCGGCATCGTCACACGCCGGATGAACGCCAGCGTGCTGCTGATGAAGGGCGTCGGAGGCGGTTGGCAGGCCACGTCGCTCGCCGCGCTGTCACTGCGCTGAACGCGAGCGCAGCCACGCGCGCGCGTCCTGATACGCCGGGCACGCGGCGGCGACCAGCTTCCAGAATTTCGGCGAGTGATCCATGCGCTTCAAGTGCATCAACTCGTGGATCAGCACGTAGTCTCTCACCGCATCCGGCATCGTCACCAACCGCCAGTTCAGGCAGATGTGGCCGGTGCGTGAGCACGAGCCCCAGCGCCAGCGTTGATTGCGGATGCTGATGCGCGACACGGCGAGGCCGTGTTGCGCCGCGAGTTCGAGCAACCGCGGCGGCAATTCTTTCTTCGCACGGGCGACGAGCGCGCGCTGTTCAACGGAACCAGGCCGCCCGTCGCCGGACTCCGGAGCCGCGCCTCGCTCGTGTTCACGCCGCCAGCGCTCCGCTTCCGCGCGCCGCAGTTGCGTCTCGATCCACGCATGCTCGCGCTCCGCGAACGCGGCGGCTTCGCGCTTCGATCCCCAGCGCGGCACGGTCACGCGCACGGCGCCGTCTGCCGTGACGCGAATCAAGTACCGCCGCGCCCGCGGATGGCGCACGAACACCAGGACAGGGTTCAGGGCGGTGGGTTCAAGGTTCAGAGGCAGCTGCATCGGTCAGAGGCGCCGCGCGTGCGCGCCAAGTTTTTTGTCCAGGGTCACGAGCGGCATGGCAAGCGCCCGCGCCAGCCAGAGGTAGGTTGCATCGCATGCGGTGAGCCCGGTCGCGAGTCCGAGCCTGACGACCTCGCCCTGATCGATCCCGCGAAAGCGCAGGCCGAGCCCCTCGATCACATCGAGCGCCTGAAGAAAAAGCGCCGTCGCCGCCGGTTGCTTTTTCGCGCGCTTCCACGCCACATTCATCAGCTCGAACACAATCAGCGTGGGCGCATGGAGACGGTGGCCGTCGATCTGGTCGATCACGGCGTCCGCGCCGGGCTCCGCGAAGGCGATCGCGGCGAGCGCCGATGCGTCCACCACCTTATCTGACATCGCGCATCTCGCGGATGATGTCCGCCGAGCTCTCGCCCGTGGGCAGCTTCAGTTTCCGGATCCGTTCGTAGACGGCTCGCGCGGAAATCGTGGGCAGTTCATCGGCGGCGCGCTCGATCAGGTTGAGCAATTCGCCTTGGAGCGATCGGCGGTTGCGAGCGGCGCGCGCGCGGAGCCGCTCGACCACCGCGTCGGGCACGTTCTTGATTGAGAGGCTGGCAGGCATGGTTCCATTATATCCCCATAATGGAACCATGCCACCCGGAACACTCAGGTTCAGTACGTCACCCTGACCCTGTACTTCAGTACGACCGTCCCATCCGGTGCGACGGGAACGGCAAACGCGGCGGCCCACGCGGCCGACTTCTTCCACTCGTGCGACGACCGCACCATCTTCCAGGCGCCGCCAATCGGCTCGTTCACGTCCACGGTGATCGGCGCGGCCTTGTGATTGCGCAGCGTGATCTCGTACTCGAACTCGTAGACGTTCGACGCAATCTTCTCGAAATCGATCTGGTTGCGCTCGCAGGTGACGTCGAACGCGTTCCCGATCTTGAGGTTCAACTCCTCGTCCTTCGGCGTGTGGCTGATCCGATCCTCGCCCACGAACTGCGTGCCGCCCTTCGAGTCGGCCTGATACACGCGGACGACGCCCGCCGGCATCGGCATCCCCAGACCGCCGCGCTCCTCGTTCCTGAACTGGTAGTAGACCTGCACCACGTCCTTGATCGGCGATCCGGGATGCTGGCCGTTACGGTAGTAGAACGCCTGGCCGTCGACGACGTAGCGCTTGCGAATCGGCACACCGGCGCCGGTCAGCATACTCACCTGCTTGGTTTCGTTGTTGTTGATCGTCGTCTTTCGGCCGAGCGTGTAGAGATGGTAGTCGGAGAACGACTCCTGAGCCATTCTCTCGTCGGCAGCAGCGGGCGCACTCCGGGCGTCATAGTTCATCGCCTTGCTCAACACGCCGCGCACGCGATTGAGGTCGCCCGCCACGAGCTGCAGCTTCGCATTCCTGAACGAGGCGCCGCTGCCGTTTGCCAGCGTCACCCAGCCGTCAAGGTCGGCCGCCTTGTCATCGCGCGCGACGATCAGCACGTAGTCGGCGTTCCACGACAACTTGCTCGCGAGATACGACGCTTCGACCCGATGGTGCGCGGCGCCGGCGTTGGCGAGCGTCCAGATCAGCGTCGGATGCGTGTACAGGTTGCCCGGCAACTCCGGAAACTTGATGTGATCGGCGCTCAGGCCGGTCACGATTTCGTTCCCAATCTGCCAGACGGGCGCGTTGTTGTAGCTGAGGAGGCGCGCCTTCACATCTTCTTCGCGTGTCTGGCCGTTCTCCGAGCGCCGCCGCACGAGCGTCACGTCGCGACCGACATATTTCCGCAACAGCTTGTCGGGCTCGAGCAGATCGTATTCGTAGTTCTGTTCGAGCACGCTCACGCGGGTCGGCTCGGTCAACGACCGGAAATGCACGGTCGCGGGGTTCACGGTCGCCGCGATGTCCATGAAGCGCAGATCGAAGGTCCCCTGCGGCAGCTGCAGCTCGCGCACGTCGCGCACGAGCGCGATGTCCGAGTTGTAGACGGTGACGGCGAGGTCGACCTGATCGTCGAGCGTAGACGAGTCCTGCCCTGTGGCCGCCGTGACGGCGGCATGCGCGGCGGGGGCCGCGTGTGGTGACGAGAGGGCGGTGACGGCGATCAGCACCGCGGCAAACGCCAGTCCGATTCGTGTCTGCATGGAACGGCTCCTTTGTTGTTCTGTCCTTAGAACGGAGCCGGCAGGAATTCTTGCAGGAAGGCCGAAACGCTAGAGATCCGGAGAGCGCGACCACGTCCGCCCGGCGTCCGTCGTCACGAACGCGCGTCCGTCCGCAGTCGTCACCGTGGCGCTCTCCTCGTCTGTTGCGTCCACCGAACGCAGATCGAACGCCTCCGGGAACGCGAGGCGCCGCCAGGATCGGCCGTCAGTGGAGAGCAGCACCATGCCGGCGGGACCGACGAGCCAGCAGACCGACGGCGATGGCGACGACCCGGCCGTCAGCGTCTCGGTCGTCCCGGTGACCTCGGTACGCCAGGTCGCGCCGGCATCGGCGGATCGCTGCACGCCGCCGCCGCGCAGCACACGGAACCGCGTCGACGGGTTCGACGAGACGATGATGCGCTCCGGCGCGCTCGCGAACGCAAGGGCTCGCGCGGCCGCGGGAGGAGCGAGGAGGCCGCCCGCCGCGCCGCCAGCGGGCACTGCACCCGCCGTCACCGCCTCCGAGAGCGCGTTGGCGATCGCCGGTGCGGACGACGCCGCTTTATCGAGCGGTACGATTTCACGCCGTTCGCGCAGATCGTCCGACGCGGACGCAGGTGCAGCGATGTCTTGCCGGCCGGCGACCTCACGCGGCGGCTCGACCGCAGACGACGCCTTGGCTTTCGCGTCCGCAAGCGGCGCCGCGACGGAGGGCGGCACGCGTGCCGGCGCCGATTGGTCGACCGCCTCCGCCCCGCCGTCAGAAATCTTCGCCGGCTCGCGACTCGGCACCGCGACCCAGATCACGAGCGCGGTCGCGGCCACCGTGAACGGGACCAACCATCCGAGGGCCGGCAGCCGCCACGGCGATTTCGCCGCGGCCGCAAGCGGCAGCGTCCGGACCATCGCGGCGAGCAACGCCTGACACCTGACGCAATCGGCCGCATGAGCCTCGGCGCCCGCCCGCTCACGTGCGTCAAGCGCTTCGTCCGCCCAAGCCGCCAGCGTGTCGGCATCCAGACACGGCCGCTGCGTCGCCGCTTCGGCGCGCGCCTTCATCGCGCCGGCCAGCAGCCGATCGACGGACGCGTCGCGATCAGTCTTCTCTCTCACCGGCGGCTCATCATATAGAACGATCCGGTTCCGATTTCTTGCACCCCAGCAGCAGGCCGAGATCGAGCGGCCCGGCGTCTTCCGACGCCGCCGCAAAACACTCGCCGAGCTGAGCGTCGCTCAGCCCGGGGTCTTCGCGCAGCTGACGTTCGACGTCCTCGCGGAGCGTCCGCCTCGTCCGAGCGAGCTGCC
>JAYVMG010000591.1:0-6286 GCA_043759095.1 Acidobacteriota bacterium
GACCAGGCGATCGCGTCGGCTGATCGAATCGACGACGAGCTCTGGCGCTGATGCGCGGCTGCCTCGACACCTCCGCCTACAGCCAATTCAAGCGCGGCGACGAGCAAGTGGTGGAACTGATCGACAGCGCCGACTGGGTGGGCCTGCCCACCGTGGTGCTCGGCGAGTTGTGGCTCGGGTTCCTGCTTGGCGCACGGCTCCGGCAGAACCAGACCGAACTCGCGGCGTTCGTGGCCAACTCCTCGGTCGAAACGCTGGCGGTCGACGAAGAGGTCGCGCGAATCTACGCCGAGATCGTCGTCGATCTGCGCAAGGCCGGGACACCTTTGCCCACCAACGACATCTGGGTGGCCGCGACCGCCGCGCGCGCCGGCGCGTCGGTGATCACATACGACGCGCATTTCTCGAAGATCAAACGGGTCGCTTCAATCGTGTTCGAGCCGCCCGACGGTCATCGATAATCTCGGCATTCACCGATCAGTATGCGGTGGCCCGCGATGGTCAGCGCTTTCTGATGATGTGGCCGTCAGAGGATCAACAGCAGACGCAGTTGCGTGTCGTCCTGAACTGGCCGTCGCTCGTGCCCGCTAGATAGCGTCGGCGGCCGGAGACTCGGGCCAGGTCGGCTGTGCCCGCACGACGTACCCCGCGTGACCGAGCCGGGCTTGGAAGAGCGCGGTCTCTGACGCCCAGAACGTCAGCTTGATCCAGAGCCGCGCCAGAACGTACGCCTGGCCGGCGCCCACGCCGAGCCACATCGCCAAGCCCGTGCGTCGCGCGCCCGGTGCGACCAGCGCGTAGAGGCTCAGCGTGATCGCGAACGTCGCGAAGTTGAGGATGAACAGCATGACGGCTGCGCCGGCGTTGCGCCGGATAAATCCAATCGCCGCAGTGACTGCGCTCACCATGCTGCGGCGATCCTCGACCACCGCGCGCACCTTCGCGTAGTCGAAGATCATCGTGCATGCGGCCACCGGGATTCCAAATACGAAGTAGAGCGCCACGCGGATCAGGAACGCCGTCCGCTCAACCGTGATCTCGTGCGTCAGGCGCAGATAGAGCGTGTCGAACAGCCACGGGTGCAGCAGCAGAAACAGCACGGCGTAGACGATGCCCTGCAGCACAGCGAGCCGCAGGAACCGGAAAAAGAACTCTCCGGCGCTGGCAAAGAACCCGAAGGCGCGCGTCGCGCGGTCGCGCGCATAGCGATCGATGATGCCCCCCGCCACGAAGATCCACAAGACGATGTAAACACCCGCGGCGCCGATGATGACGACGGGGCGCGGCGTGACGTCGACGAAGGCGCTCAGGTTGTCGAGTACCGCGCCGAAGCCGATGACGGTCGGCTTGAACGTCGCGCCGAGGCCGGACGCCTGATCGGCGAACTCCTGCATCCAGTCGTAGTTCACGCTGATCGCCGCTGAATCGGCCGCGAGACTGTCGCCGAGGTGCTGCGCCAGCATCCCGCGCAGCGCCAGCGTCAGCGGCAGGCTGACGAGCAGCGTCAGCGCCCAGACGCCAACCAGAATCGCGGGCGCCCGGTAGACGCGGCGCATGCCTTCGATCGCAGCCCTAAATGGGCTGCGCCACTTTCCGATGTGGCGCACGACTTCAGTCGTGCGTTCTTCGTGGCGCACGACTGAAGGCGTGCGATCCGCGGTGCGCTCCGTCATGCGAGCGCCGCCCACGCGAGCAGGCAGTCCTGCAGCCACACCATCCATGCGAGCGACCACTTCGTCGCCGCCACGGCGCCTTTCGGCTCCAGCGTTTTCGAATTGTTCGTGTAGTTCACGTCGAGCAGCAGCACGCGGTTGGGATCCACTTGCGCGGACACGGCCGGCGTCAGCCGGTCGTACGTGTACAGCTTCCAGCGATCCTGCCCGTCCCAGCGTTCGGTCACGCGCTCGCCGTTTGTGAACGTGACCAGCACGTCCACCGGAAACGTCGCCTCGCCGTAGCGCCGGACGATGACGTTGGTGCGGTACTGATCACCGTCGCGCGTGCTGGTCAGATCCTGCACGCCGTAGTCGAACACGTTTGAACTGCGGTGCACTTGATCGAAATACCAGCCGAGATCCTGGCCTGTGACGCGGTTCACGATTGCGAAGAAATCGGCCGGCTTCGGATGTTTGAACGCCCACGCGTTGAAATGCGTCGACATGATGCGCTGCAGAACCGGCCAGCCGAGCCAGCGCTCCATCGTGTTGAGCCACAGCGCGGTCTTGTTGTAGCTGATGCTGCCGCCAGTCTGGGGCGCGTACCGGTACGTCGGCGTCGACTGCGCGTCGCTCTTCGCGTCGCGGCGATAGCCCGCGAGCCGGTTCCCGTCTGTCTCGCGGCTGAGCCTGACATCCTTGAAGACCCACGGGATGAATCCGCCGAAATAGCGGAGCGCGAGGAAGTTGGGGTTGTAGGCCTGTGCGATCGCACGCGCCGTCGAAAAGGTGTTGAACCCTTCGTCCATCCACGCGTCTTCGAACTCGTTGTTGCCGACGATGCCGTGCCAGAACTGGTGGCCGGCCTCGTGAACGGTGACGCCTTCCGGCGTGGTGACACCAGCGGGCGCGAGCCACCGCGTGCCCGCGGTGAACAGCGTCGGATACTCCATGCCGCCCGCTTCACTCTGAAACGCGGGATCAACGATCGTGATGTGGCCGTACGGGTATGCGCCGAACCACTCGCCGTAGTACCGCAACGTCGTCCGCGTCGCGTCGAGATGGCGCTCCGCCTGACCGGCGTGCTCCGGTTGCAGCAGCAGGCGCATCTCGACCGGCGGCAGCCGCCCGTACTCGAAGCGCGCCGTCCGCTCGATGTAGTCGGGGCTCGTCGTCCACGCGAAATCGTGCACGTCCTCCTGGTAGTACCGGTGCGTCGTCGTGCCGTCACCGTTGTCGAGGCGAGCGCGCTGGACGCCGGTGGCGCCGAGCGGCCATGTGGCCGGCACGGTCAGCGAGACGTCGTAGACGCCGTAGTCCGAGAAGAACTCGGCGCCGGCGTGGAATTGATGACAGTTCCATCCGTCTTCCTGCAGCACGCCGAGTTTGGGAAACCACTGTGCGATGAAGAAGAAGTTGCCGATCGCGCCAGTGCGGTCGAACGTGCGCGGCACGTGCGCCGTCCACGCGACCTCGATCACCGCCGTGCCTCCAGACCCGATCGGCTGCGCGAGCGGGACGGCCATCACCGTCTCGTCATTCACATTCTCATCGTCCGGCGCGATGAAGCGTGTGGATCCGGTGCGATCGCTCCCGGCAACCGCGAGCGCCGTCACGTCAAAGCGCGCCCATTCGTCGGCACGGCGCTGACGGTCCTCACCGGAGGATCCGAGTGCGCGCTCGCGCATGTAGGTCGAGCGCGTATTCTTCCACGCGTTCCAGTAGAGGTGGAACTGTAGCTCTGTCGCTGGCTTGCTCGTGATGTTGCGCCAGACAATCGTCTCAGTCCCGGTGATCGTTCGCGTCGCGGGATCGAGGCGCGCCGCGATCGTGTAGCTGGCGTTTCGCGGTGACAGTGGCGCAGCGAATGCGTCCCTGCGGCCCGGTTGAGCCGACGCGGCGGGCGCCAGCGCGAAGAGAAACGCGGTCGCAAGCGCGCGGCGCATGCGAGGCATGCTATCACTCCGGATCAGGAGGGCGCCCAGACGGTGATGCCGGCGTGCCGCGCTGCTTCGGCCAGGCGGAGGTCATAGACAACCATTCCCGCCAACTCATGACCGAGCGACACGGCGGTGGCGAGATGAATCGCGTCGAGCGTCCGGACGATCGGAGGGTTGGTCGTGCATGCCGCGGCAAACGTGGCGTGGTCAGGATGTACGAGGTTGATGCCGTTGAGGATATCGCGAGCCTCCCGGTGGATGTCGTCGTCGTCCACACACCGCACGCTGACCATGACCTCGACTCGCGCGAGAGCGCTCGATGTGCGATTCGGCCAGTCGCGCAGGAACTCGACGAGAGCGTCGGTCTCGCGCTCCTGGAAGACCAACTTCATCACCGCGGACGAGTCGAGATAGATCAATCCCCTGTTCACAGCCGGTCAGCTCGCGCTTGTTGCAGCAGTCGGCTTCCGCGCTGCGACGTTCGGCCGGTCCGCGGACGCATCGCGGCCAGCAGATCTCCGGTCGCGCGGATCAGCAGGCCTTCACGCTCCAGCCGCTCCAGGACCGGGACGCGTTTTGGCAGCGGCGCCAGGATCGCGACCGCCTGACCCCGGTCGGTGACCTCGAGTGTTTCTCCACGCGCGATGCGCGCCAGGTACACGCTCAGGTTCTGCCGCAGTTCACGGACGCCAACCTCGCGTGTTTCCATGTAGCACATTGTAGCACATTCGCCTTTGGCCGGCATCGAGCAGCTATGTGGCGGGTGTCAGGACGACCGAAACCAGCGCCTCGCCCGGAGCGGCTTCGATCACCGCGCCGATGCTCCCGTCTTCGACGCGATGTGCGCGGTAGCCGAGCGCTGCGATCTGCGCGAGGAACTCCTGTGCGGTTATCCCCGACGCGCGTTCGAGCTGCGTCGGGTGTAGCTCGGACAGGATCACCGGCTTGTCTTCCGCCAGGATTCTGGCCGCGCCTCGCAAGACCTGCGGTTCGGCGCCTTCGACGTCCATCTTGATGAGGCGCACCGGGCGGCGCAGTTCCAGCGCATCGAGTGCGACGAGCGGCACATCCTTCTTCTGGTTGCCGGCGAGCGGCACGCCGCCGGCTCGCAGGAGGTACGCGCCGCCGGAGTTCAGCGTCTCGACCGGAAACGTCAGTGTGGCTGTGCCCGGAGCCGCGCCAACGGCGGCGCGCTGGAAGCGGACGCGGTCACTGAATCCGTTCTCGGCAATCGATCGTTCCAGCAGGCTCGCGTTCGAATCCAGCGGCTCGAACGCGTACACGCGCCCCTCGGCCCCGACTGCCGCCGCCATCTGCATCGTGAAGAAGCCGATGTGTCCGCCGACGTCGATTGCCGAATCGCCAGGGCGCAGCGTCCGCCGTACGAAACGGATCTCGTCCTGCTCGTAATGGCCGCGGAGGATGTTCAGACCGATCACGTGGTCGGACAGGTCGATGAACAGGCGCACGCCAGGGGCGACTTCTTTGATCACCACCGTTGGATCGTTGGTGTGAGCAAAGTCCGGGTTCTTGTCGCGGAACTCGGCCGACGTGATCAGGTGATGCCGGAGTTCGGCGGTCGTCTGCGACCCGGCGAGTTTCGGGCCGATCACGTCCTCGCTCTCGGGGTCGCGGTCGAGCAGCAGCCGGTACGCCCAGACGACGTGATCGCGCGTCAAGCCGCCGGGATGGTCAGAGGCCATGGATTGTGAATCGTACCACCAAGGCTCGGGATATAATCCGCTGCTTATGGCGAACATTCGAGTGATGCACTTCGGGCTCGGCCCGATCGGCGCAGCCATCGTCAAACAGGTGGCCACGCGTCCCGGATTCAAGATTGTCGGCGCGATCGACATCGATCCCGCGAAGGTCGGCCGCGACCTCGGCGACGTGGTCGGCCTGTCGAAGCGGATCGGCGTGAAAGTGTCCGCCGACGCGGCCAAGGCGCTGAAGTCGGCGAAGCCTGACGTCGTCGTGCTGTGCACCAGTTCGTCGATCAAAAAAGTGCTGCCGCAGATCGAGGTGATTCTCAAGTCGAAGACCGCGATCGTCTCGACGACCGAGGAGCTCTCGTACCCCGGCTACACGCACGTGCGTCCCGCGCGGGCGATCGACAAGCTGGCGAAGAAAGCCAAGGTCGCGGTGCTCGGCACCGGCGTCAATCCGGGCTTCGCGATGGATGCGCTCCCGATCGCGCTGACCGCCGTCTGCGAGCGCGTGGATCGCATCGTCGTCCACCGTGTGCAGGACGCGCGGATCCGCCGGCTGCCGTTCCAGCAGAAGATCGGCGCCGGGCTCACCACCGAACAGTTCCAGAAGAAAGTGGACGATGGGAGCGTGCGGCACGTCGGGTTGACGGAATCGATCGCGATGATCGCCGACGCGATGGGCTGGACGCTCGATCGCATCACCGACGACATCCAGCCGAAGCTGGCGCAGGTGACGATTTCGAGCGAGTTCCTCGCCGTCGATCCCGGCTACGTGTGCGGCATCATTCAGGACGGCGTTGGCTACCGTAAGAACGAGCCGGTGATCCGCCTGCACATGGAGGCCTACCTCGGCGCGCCCGAGTCGTACGATTCGGTCGAGATCGAAGGCTCTCCGAACATCTCGTCGAAGGTCAGCGGCGGCATCCACGGCGACGTGGCCACGGCGTCGATCGTCGTCAACTCGATTCCGAAGGTCCTGGCG
>JAYVMG010000592.1:0-6282 GCA_043759095.1 Acidobacteriota bacterium
CGCGATCACGCGCCTCGCGTTGCACCGCATTCAGCAGCGTGCTCGCCGCGTCCAGGTTCATCGTGTCGCCGAATTCGTACGGCTTCGGCGCGCCCGTCGTTTCGACGCCGGTCGCCTGTTCGCGCGTGTCGTGACGCCCGTAGCTGCTCTTGCCGAGCGATCCCAGCAGATCGCGCAGCGCTCGGTAGCCGAGGAAGTCGAGCGTCTTGTCGGTGACCTCAAAGGTGACCTGACCCTGGTCGGACCCCAGGCCGCCGCCCTGTCCCTGACGCCGCTCGCGCTCGCCGTCGAGATCCGGCGGCGCCGTGATGTAGCCTTCCTCCGTCATCCGATCGATGATCTGCTGAATCAGTTCCTCGATCGTCGACCGCGCATCGCCCTGATCGCCGTCGGCCGGGTCGCCGAGCAGCTTCTCGATCGTGTCCTCCGGCAGCACGCCGCCGTTGAACAACGCATCCAGAATCGCGTCGTGCAGCGCCTGCATCGTCCGCTCGTCTTCGTTGTGCTCACGCGGGTTGCCGAAGCCGCTCGACAGCAACAGGTCAGACAGCTTCGACACCAGATCTTCGAGATCCAGCTCGTCGAACTCGTCGCCCGTGTACTTCGTATACCGGTATTTCACTAGTTGTAATACTTCTTTTTCCCCGCCGGAATGCGGATCTCGTCGTCCATCGTCGGCTCTTCGCGGCGCGGACGCTTCGGCGCCACGTCGGCGGCCGAGTAGCCGCGATCGTCACTGCGGCTGATCTTCTTCTGCGCGAAGAGTCCTTCGAGGATGAAGTCGATCGCCGAGGCGATGGACGGCGCCGCCGCGCCGCCCGCGAGTCCGGCGTGCGCCGTCAGCTCGCGGAGCCCCTGCACACCCTTCGTCTGCGTGATCACCTCGTCTGCCGGTGAGCTGTCGCTGAGCGGCAGCGATCCGCCCAGGTCGAACCACTCGATGACCGTGCGCGTGTCGACGCCGTCGAACATGCCGGTGAACACCGCGCCGACCGCTGATCGGATCAGGTCGCGCGCGATCTGTTCGGCGCCGCGCAGCTCGCCCTCGTACTCAAGCTCGAACTTACCGGTGATCGAGGGCAGCGCGGCGTAGACGTCCGTGATGCGCGGCACCACCAGCGTTTCCTTGTTGGCGAGCGCCCGCCGCTCGGCGTTCGAGACGACGAGTTCGAGCGTGCTGATCGGCAGGCGCTGGCTGACGCCCGATCGCTTGTCGACTTTGCGATCGGACCGCGCCTGGAACGCGATTTCCTCGACGACCTCGCGCACGTACTGGGGAATCTCCGTCTTCAGTGCGCCGGGGCGCTCGGTCCACGCCTCCTGTCTGGTGATCGACATCGCGTTGCCGCGCGTCGACGGATAGTGCGTGCGGATTTCCGAGCCGATGCGATCCTTCAGCGGCGTGATGATCTTGCCGCGCGCCGTGTAGTCCTCAGGGTTGGCCGTGAAGACCAGCAGGACGTCGAGCTTCAGCCGGATCGGGTAGCCCTTAATCTGAACGTCGCCTTCCTGCAGGATGTTGAACAGGCCGACCTGGATCTTGCCGGCGAGATCGGGCAGTTCGTTGATCGCGAAGATGCCGCGGTTGGCTCGCGGCAGCAGCCCATAGTGCATCGTCAGTTCGTCGGAGAGGTTGAGTCCCGCCTGCGCCGCTTTGATCGGATCAATGTCGCCGACCATGTCGGCAATCGTGACGTCCGGCGTCGCCAGCTTCTCGACGTAGCGCTGGTCGCGATGCAGCCAGCCGATCGGCAGCGTGTCGCCTTCGTTCTTGACGCGCGCACGGCACGACGCGCAGAGCGGCGCCAGCGGATCGTCGTGGATCTCGCAGCCCGGTACGACCGGGATCTTCTCGTCGAGCAGATCGGCAAGGCCGCGCAGGATGCGGCTCTTCGCCTGGCCGCGCAGACCGAGCAGGATGAAGTTGTGACGCGAGAGGACGGCGTTTACCAGCTGCGGGATCACCGTGTCGTCGTAGCCGATGATCCCGGGGAACAGCGCTTCGCCGGATTGCAGTTTGCGGACGAGGTTGTCGCGGATTTCCTGCTTGACCGGTCGCGAACGATATCCGGACTGCCGGAGATCGCCAAGAGTCTCAATGGCGGACATGAATCGATTCTATCGCACGGCGCCGGCTAGCGGCTGAAGTCGGCTTTGGTCAGCTTCGGATTCACGACGATCTCGTCGAACACGAGTTCATCGACGATGCGATCGCCCGCGGTGGTGACGATTCTGTACGGCGCCTTCATCCCGCCGACGGATCGTCGGTCGGTGAATGCTGTCGTCAGGACGGTTCGGTCGGCGCCCCAGAACACGACGCGCGCCGGCGTGCGGGTCTTGCCGTCGAGCACCAGCCTGGCGGTGAAGCCGTTGTCGCCGGCGGCGTCGATACCGAGCGGATCTGATGGGCCCGGCATCTCGCGCGGCGTGTCGCGCGTAAAGAGCGCGACGGGCATCGCCGGCGACGTGTAGGCCGCCACCCCGAGCATCAGGCGCGCGAGTTCGACGCGATTGCCAGTGAGGATCGCCTTGGCGTCTCGCGGGTCCTGGCTGGCCCGGCCACTGGCGCTTTCAATCAGATTGAGGGTCGTCCCGGCGGCAGAGCCGGTCAGGCGGCGACCGAACTCACCGGTGTCGATTCTCAGATAGCTATCGGGCAACAGGATGCGGATATCGACCGTGCCCAAGGTCAGGGCGCCGTCCTGGGCCGCAAAACGCGATCGGCCCTTGAAGCGCATCGAGCGCAAGAGGGCGACGCCTCCGGGGCCGCCAAACACGGCGACGCGGGCCGCGGTCATCAGTTCGCGCGTCTTGACGTCGCGCATGGCGACGACATCGAAGATGGCGCTGTCCTGAGCCGAGAGTGCGCCGAAGGAAGCCGCCCCGATCAGGGCGATCAGGCCGATCGTCGCGATGCCGCGCGGGCCGTGGGGTGCGTTCATGGGCGGGATTATAGACTCCTGTCGGTGCTAGAATGTGATGTCACAAATGGCACGATATTACGTGCCTTCCTGGAGCAGCTCGATGTCCATGCACCTCATCGACGATATCCGGTCGGTCACGGAACTCAAGCGGAAGACGCGCGAGATTCTGCGGCAGGTGCATGACACGAGGAGACCGGTGGTCGTGACCGTCAACGGCAAGGCGGACGCCGTGTTGATCGACGCCAAGTCCTACGAGCAGCATCTCGGTGCGGCCAACCTCGCGCAGTTGCTCGCCGCAGGAGAGGGCGATATCGCCGCCGGCCGCACGCGGCCGATGCGGGCGTTCGTCAAAGAGTTCAGACGTGCCCGCAAAGTTCCGCGTTGAGATCACGAGGACGGCGGAGACCGACGCTGATGGGATCCGGCGCTTCATCGCGCGCGATGATCCGGATGCCGCCGATCGATTCGTGGGTGAGTTGGAGAGGCAGGTGGAGACGCTCGAACGGCTGCCCGAGCGCTGCCCGTTGATTCCCGAAAACGCATTACTCCGGACTGCCTACCGGCATCTCCTCTTCCGTGACTACCGGACGATCTTTCGCGTCTCCGGCCGCACGGTCTTGGTCCTGCGCATCGTCCACGGCACGCGGCTCCTCGACAGCTCGATGTTCGTCGTGCGTTGAATGCACCCATTCTTCGCGTCGCCTCGCCCGCTGGTCTTTGCGCATCGCGGCGGAAGTGCGCTCGCGCCGGAAAACACGATGGCGGCGTTCGACAACGGCCTCGCGCTGGGCGCCGACGGCCTCGAATTGGACGTCCACCTGTCGCATGACGGCGTGGTGGTCGTTCATCACGATCCGCTGCTCGATCGGACGACGACGCTCCGTGGGCCGATCGCGGAGCGGACGGCGGAGAAGTTACGGCGCGCGGACGTGCCGACGCTGGCGGAGGTGCTCGCGCGCTACCGCGATCCGCGGATCATCGTCGAGCTGAAGGTGAACACTGCCGAGCTCGCGGCGGCGACGATCGATGTGATTCGCAAGGCGGACGCGATCGAGCGCGTGTGCCTGGGATCATTCGGATTGCGCGTGCTGCGCGCGGCGCGCGCGATCGAGCCGGCGATCGCGACGAGCGGTGCGCGCGAAGAAGTGCGGTGGGCGCTGTATCGATCGTGGGTGCGATGGCCGGTCTCGCGCATCGCGTACAACGGGTATCAGATCCCGGAGTTCTCGGGGAACACGCGCGTCGTCTCGAAGCGGTTCATCGACTACGCGCACGACGCGGGGCTTGGCGTTCAGGCGTGGACGGTGGATACCGAGGCGCAGGCGCGGCGGCTGCTCGCGTGGGGCGTGGACGCGCTGATCACCGATCGCCCAGACATCATCGCCCCGCTCGTCGTGACGCCCGTAGACCATTGCAAAAAAACAGATTGACACGATGTCTGTGTAGTGTGCATATTACACAGATGGGCACAAAAACCGTCTCCCTCAAAGATGAGGCGTACGGCCGTTTGAGGGCCGCTCGACGCTATCCCGACGAATCGTTCAGCGAGGTCGTGCTCCGGGCGACCTGGGCTGAAGACACGATCACTGCCCGGGAGTTTCTTGCCTTGCTCGGCTCGCGCCGCAGTCACCTTCGCGCCGATGAATTGGACCGGATCGACGCGTTCAAGGAGCACGACCAGCCTCCGGAGGACAAGTGGGCCGGTCGCTGATCCTCGAGACGACCTTCCTCGTCGATCTCGAGCGCGAACATCGGCGCGGAGTTCCAGGACCAGCAGTGGGCTTTCTCGAATTACACGAACACGCGCGGCTCTACCTGCCGTTTACTGTCGCTGGAGAGATGGCTGCGGGCGTCTCCATGCGCGAGCGGGCGCGATGGGAGGCGTTTCTCGCCCCCTTCTACGTGCTGCCCTCGACGGCGGAAGTCAGCTGGCACTACGGCCGCGCGTTCCGTCACCTGCACGACAACGGGCAATTGATCGGCGCCAACGATCTCTGGATTGCCGCGACGGCCCTGGCGTACCGGATGCCGGTGGTGACGCGCAACGTCGACCATTTCCGCCGCGTGCCGGGCCTCGAGGTCGAGTCCTATTGAGCGCTCCTTCGAGCGTGCCTCAAGGCTGAAGTTTCTATCCGGCGACGCTACCCGGGATCCGCCAGTCCGAGCCGCACGGCGGCCTCCCTCAGCCGGCGATCCGCGCTCCAGAGCGGTTGCCGCATCAACCGCGCGCTCGCGAGCAGGTGCACGTCGATCCACCCGAGCCCCGTCCCATGCAGACGCTGGCGCTCGACGAAGCTCATCACCTCGTCATGGGTGGCCACCGGAGCCGCCGGGAGCGCTTCGATCAGGCGAAGGACTTCATGACGCCGGCCCAGCGACCCGCACGCCAGTTCGCCGATGACGAACGGATGCATCACGACGCGGCATTCGTCGAGCAGGTGCTCCAGGTCCATATTCGGCCGGCGGAAGTGATTGATCCAGACGGACGTGTCGACGAGCACGGCGCGCTACCTCGCCGGACGCGGGCGGCGCCGTGGCGGCGCCGCGGCGCGCGGATCGAAACCGCCGAGGGCCGCGAGACGCCGGGCACTCTCGCGCGCGATCAGCGCCCGCAGTCCTTCATGCACGACGCCCGTCTTCTCGCGAATGCCGGTCAGCGCCTGCGCGCGGGACATCAATTCAGGCTCAAGGATGAGTGTCGTTCTCATGCACATCAGTATGCATGATTCTGTGCGTCTCCACTAGTCCTTAGTCCTTGGTTCTTCGTGCCTGGTCCGTCGTTGGTCCAGGGTCCTTGGTCCGCCACGGGTGTCTCGGGCGTACTATACTCAGCGCCATGAATCGCCTCTACTACGGCGACAATCTCGACGTGCTACGTCGGCACATCGAGGACGAATCCGTCGACTTGGTTTACCTCGACCCACCGTTCAATTCCAACGCCAGCTACAACGTCCTGTTCGCCGAGCGAGACGGCACGCAAGCCGCCTCGCAAATCAAGGCATTCGAGGATACGTGGCGATGGGACGAGAGCGCCGCGCGGACATTCGAGGAAATCGTCGAAGGCGGCGGGAGAGTCTCGCAGGCGATGCAGGCATTCCGGACGTTCCTTGGCGACACGGACATGCTGGCATATCTAGCGATGATGGCTCCGCGCCTTGTCGAACTACGGCGCGTTCTGAAGCCAACCGGCAGCATCTACCTGCACTGCGATCCGACTGCGAGCCACTATTTGAAGATGTTGCTCGACTCCGTATTTGGATCAGAGAATTTTCGAAACGAGATCATTTGGAAGCGAACATCGGCGCGGAGCGATTCTCATCGCTGGAATCAGATTCACGACAGCATTCTGTTTTACACA